>JAUXUZ010000565.1 GCA_030680655.1 Phycisphaerales bacterium | reverse complement strand
AGTCGGTGGTGAGGTACTTCACGCTCCCGGCAAGGTCTGCGTGCCCGGGGCGGGGTGTGTAAACGGGCGGCGTCTTCTTGTCGTCATCGATGCGCGAGTCTTTGTTGGCGATCTGCAGCGCGACGGGTGAGCCGATCGTGTGCCCGCGCCGGACGCCGGTGAGGATGGCGGCGGTGTCGGTCTCGATGTTCTGGCGACCGCCGCGCCCGTAGCCGCCCTGGCGGCGGGCGAGTTCGGCGTTGATGAAGGCGAGGTCGACGGCGAGCCCAGCGGGCAGGCCGCTGACGAGCGCGAGGAGCGTGGGCCCGTGGGATTCGCCGGCGGTCTGGTATGAGAGGTGGGCCATCGGTGGTGAGGGTATCGGCTGGATGGGGTCGGTCCGACACAGAGCAAAGCCGGTCCAGCCGTCCCACTCCCGCCGGGCGCGGGAGGGCTGCGCAACTTCCTACGCTCCGCCCACATGCCCGGCACCCTTCCCCTGCGCCAGTTCGACCTTGTGATCTGCGACATCGACGGGTGCCTGGCGGGTGAGGGGCAGGAGGCGTTCGACATCCCGAGCCTGACGGCCGTGGCCGAGCACAACCGGCTGGCGGTGGAGAACGGGGACCGCCCGATGGTGACGGTCTGCTCGGGGAGGCCGCAGCCCTACGCCGAGAGCATCTGCCGGCTGATCGGCAACCTGCTGGTGCCGTGCGTGTGCGAGATGGGGGTGTGGACGTACCACCCGGGGACGAACAGGTACGAGATGGACCCCTCGATATCTGCGGCGCACCTTGAGGCCGTGCACGCACTGAGCGCATGGTGCGTTGCGGAGTTTGGCGGCAAGGGCGTGACGCAGCAGCCGGGCAAGAACGCGAGCGTCACGCTCTGGCACCGCGATACGGCGTTTCTTAAGACGCTGCTGCCGCTGGTGCAGGCTGAGTGCGACAGGCGGGGGTGGCCGTTCCGTGTGACCAGCACGTGGTACTACATCAACTGCGAGTTGACGCATGTGAGCAAGGGGAGCGGCCTCGACCGCATCCTCGGTGACCTCAAGATCCCGCGCGAGCGGATCGCGGGGATCGGGGATACCACCGGCGACAAGTGCATCGCCGAGCGCGTGGCGTTCTTCGCCTGCCCGAGCAACGCGCAGCCGGCGATCAAGGAGCACGCCCACTACATCAGCCCGCTGGCGGAGGCGGAGGGAGTGGTGGACATCCTCTCGCGATTGAGGTGAGGACCGCTATCGTTTCAAGGCAGAACCAGCATCCCATCACCGTACGAGTAGAAGCGGTACCCCTTCTCCAGCGCCTCGGCGTAGTTCGCCTTGAGCCGCGCGACGCCGTCTCCCGCGCCGCCGCTGCGTTCATCCAGCAGCGCGGCCACCATCGCCATCAGCGTGCTGCGTGGGAGGTGAAAGTTCGTCATCAGCCCGTCAAGGTTGCGGAACTGGAACCCCGGCGTGATGAGCAGGCGCGACCACTTCTCGCCGCCCTGCGCGAGTTCCTCAGCGGTGAAGCTCTCAAGCGTGCGTGCGGAGGTGGTGCCGACAGCAAACACGCGTCCGCCCGCCACCCGCGCAGCCGCCACCGCCGCGCCGACCGACGCCGGTGCCTGGCACCACTCCTCGTGCATGGGGTGCTGCTCGACGACGTCAACTTCCACCGGCTTAAACGTGCCCGTGCCGACGTGGAGCGTCACGTCCGCACGCTTAATGCCGCGCTCCTTCAGTGCCTCGAGTAACTTCGGCGTGAAGTGAAGCCCGGCGGTGGGGGCGGCCACCGAGCCCGCCTCATCCCCGGCGTAGACCGTCTGGTAGCGCTCGCGGTCGTCGTTCTCTTTCACGCGTTCGTCGTGCCGCTTGCGTGCGGCGAGGATGTACGGCGGCAGCGGCGTGTTGCCGACGAGTTCAAGCAGGCCGGTTGCGCTCAATTCGTCGTCGCCACCATAGACGTCCACAGTCCACTGACCGGCGTTCTCGCCGCCATCGACCTGCGACACCAAGCCCAGGCGTATGCCCGACTCCGCGCCTGTCGGGTCCTTGAGGTTCACAGTCCCGCCCGGCTTCATCCGCTTGCCCTTGAGCATCACCCGCCACTGCCGCTGGTTGTGCTGATCACCCGCCAAGCTCAGGAACAGCCCTTCAACACCGCCCTGCGTGTCCGCCCGATAACCGATGAACCGCGCGGGGATCACCCGCGTGCGGTTGAGCACGAGCAGGTCCCCCGCCTTGAGCAGCTCGCGCAGGTCACGCACCTGCCGGTGCTGGATGAACGCGGGGTCGGACCGTTTCACCACCAGCAGTTTCGCCGCGTCCCGCGGCTCCACTGCCGTGCGGGCGATGGCCGTCTCGGGCAGGTCGTACTCAAGGTCGCTGACGTTCAACACGGTGGGGGTCGCCTGGGGTGAGGGGGTGGGGGGGTGAGGGGGTGGGGGGGTGAGGGGGCAAAGGAGTGTTGCCGGAGCGCAACACGTTGCCGACTGACAACGCGACTGGGACGCGAACCGGCCGCACAGACCATACGCGCGTTACAGCTTCACGCGCGGCTTGCTCGCTCGGCTCAAGTTTCGGGTTGGCACGCCGCTCGCCCATGCCCGGCGTGAGAATCTCAGAACTCGTTCATACCGCGAACCTCTACCGCCAGCTTCAGGCCGGCCTCACCCAGCGCACCCTCGACGCCGCCAAGAGCGCGTCGCAGGGTGGCGATGAGGCAATGGCCAAGTCGCTGGGGCTCGCACCCGCAACCGACGCCACCGACAGCGCATACTTCACGCCTGAGGGCGACCGCGTTGACCTGTCTGGTGCCTACGCGCCAGATTCGGCTGGTGCGGCCGACGAGACGGCCGCCGACGACAGCCTCGGTGCAATCATCGAGAGCTTCCTCCGCCAGCGCCAGACCTACCAGTTCACCATCCCGGGTGTGCAGGGGGTCACGTCACCGATCAACGTCACATGGGAGGTTGAGCGGGCGTACCGCGTCATCGAGTTCGTGCCGCGGAGCCAGATGGTCGACCGCCTGGCCTGAACCGCCGGTCGCTAGTTCCGCGGCCGAGGCAGATGCCCTAGGTGCGAACAGAGTAGAAACTCCCGCTTTGTCAAGCGCGGAATCCGCGCGGACCGGCCAGCTCCTTTCTTTGGAGCCTTCTTTCCATTTTGTGATTGTTGATGTACGCTCCTTGTGCCGCCGGCCTCCGGCGCTTGGTTGCGCCGGTCGCTTCTCCGACGGATCGCGACGCTCGCACTCCCGCCCCCAAAGCGGGCTCAGTGCAACGCCGCGACGACGCCGATTCGTAAGGAGAACCGCCCATGGGATCTGTACAAACCGCCGACATCCGCAACGTCCTTCTCTGTGGGCCACAGGGGAGCGGCAAGACCACGCTCATCGAGCGGATGCTGGCGCACACCAAGACGATCACGAAGATGGGCACCGTTCAGACCAAGGACACGGCCTGCGACTTCGAGCCGGAGGAGAAGTCCCACCAGCACTCGCTGACAAGCAAGGTGGTCTACTTCAACCATGAAGGACGGCAGATCACGCTGATCGACTCGCCGGGCGCGGGGGACTTTCTCGGGCACGCGATCGCCGCGATGGCGGCGGTCGATAGCGTGATCCTGACGATCGACGCGACACGCGGTATCGAGAGCACGACCCGCCGCCTCTTCAAGATCGCGCGCGGGCAGGGCCTTCCCGTGCTGCTGCTGGTCACCAAGATCGACCACACCGAGTCAAACCTCCCCGGCCTGCTCGACCGCATCCACGAGGTCTTTGGCACAGAGTGCATCCCGATCAACCTGCCGATCAAGAACAACACCGACGTTGTCGACGTCTTCGACCACTCCTCCGCCGACGGCAAGGAGGACTCGGAGATCATGTCCGTCGCCGAGGCCCACCAGCACATCTTTGAGCAGGTGGTGGAGATGGACGAAGAACTCACCGGCGAGTACTTCGAGAAGGGCGACAAGCTCGACCCGGCGAAGCTGCACCGGGCGATGGAGGCCGCGCTCACCGCCGGCCACCTCGTGCCGGTGGCGTTCTGCTCAGCGAAGACTGGGGCGGGGATCGACGACCTCGACCACATTATCGCACAGCAGCTGCCCAGCCCGGCCGAGTCACACCCGCCGCTGCCGCACATGACCGGCGCGGGGGCGGACGGCGGGGAGTTCCACCCGGACGTGACCAAGCCCACCGCGCCGTGCGTAGCGGTGGTGTGGAAGGTCGTCAACGACCCGTTCGTGGGCAAGCTTGCGTTCGTGCGCGTCCTGCAGGGGACGCTGGCGAGCAAGAGCGAGATCACCCACGGTGAGAACCGGCGTCTGGTTCGCGTCGGGCACCTCTTGAAGGTCCGCGGCAAGGACCACCACGAGTGTGACTCCCTCGCGCCCGGCGAGATCGGCGTGATCGCAAAGGTGGACGAACTGAAGGTCGGAAGCGTGCTGCACGCCGACGCGAGTGTCCATCTACACCCGGCGCACCTGCCCACTCCCGTGCCGCTCTCGGGCCTGGCGATCGAGTTGAAGAACCACGCCGACGAGTCGAAGTTCACAAACGCCATCCACAAGATGTCCGAAGAGGATCCGTGCTTCCATATGGAGCGCGTCGCCGCCACCAACCAGACCGTGCTCAAGGGGTGCGGCGAGTTGCACCTGCGGATCATGCTCGAGAAGCTCAAGAACCGCTACCACATCGAACTGACCACCAAGCCGATGAAGGTCGCCTACAAAGAGACCATCAGCGGGCGTGCCGACGGGCACTGCCGGCACAAGAAGCAGACCGGCGGTTCGGGCCAGTTCGGTGAGGTCTTCCTCCGCGTCGAGCCGCTCCCGGCCGACCACGCGACCGGCTTTGAGTTCGTCAACGACACCGTCGGCGGGAGCATCCCGCGTCAGTACATGCCCGCGATCGAGAAGGGCATCCGCCAGGTGCTCAACCACGGCGCCTTCGCCGGGTACCCCATGACCGGCGTGAAGGTGAGCGTCTACGACGGCAAGTACCACGACGTCGACAGCAAGGAGATCGCCTTCCTCACCGCCGGGCGCAAGGCGTTCATCGACGCGATCGCCAAGGCGAAGCCGACGCTGATGGAGCCGGTGGTGAAACTGGCGGTCGCCGGGCCGGCCGCACGCATGGGTGACCTGACGGCCGAGGTGAGCGGCAAGCGGGGGCGCATCGAGGGCACCGACCTCGACGGCGACCAGTGCATCGTGACGGCGGTGGCCCCGCTCGCCGAGCTCTCAACGTTCGCCAGCGAGCTCAAGAGCCTCACCGCCGGTGCCGGCAGCTACGAAATGGAGTTCAGCCACTACGAGCGAACCCCGCCCGCCGTGCAGCAGCAGGTGATGGCGGCGTTCAAGCCGAAGGAAGACGAGGAGTAGAAGTAGGCATCGGGCATCAGACAACAGGCACCAGTGAAACGCAAGGCACGCCCCGCGGCGTGTCTTTTCACTGATGCCTGACTCCTGATGGCTGATCCCTCTCTAACGAAAACGCCCGCCGGGCGATTGAACGCGCGGCGGGCGTGGGCATCGGCGAGAGAGTCGCTCCGGTCGTCCGCTCGCGTCCTTGCGAGCGTGGTGGGCCGGGGCAGGAATCCGTTCGTTCTCCCGCGCAAATGAGCTGAAGAGGCAGAACTACAAACGCGTAGAGGGTGAAGTGGGGGTAGGTCCGACTCTTTCAAAGCCTCGCCGGCCGTTTCGGGCCGGCGGGGCTCGTCGCCTTCTTCCGCTCCGTCCCGCCGCGCATCCATGCGTGGAGGTTGGGGCGTCAACGAGCCGTCCGTGGCTCAGGCTCTTACTCGGCGGCCCTCCGTGCAGACATCCGTGCCTGCACCGCCGCCATCTGTGTCTTGCGCTGCTCGAGCAGGGCCTTCCATGCCGCTCGCCCGTGGACTTCGACGCGGTCCCTCGCGCCGACGACTGTCACTTCCGTCCCGATGCGGACTTCGTCCTGGTGCCATCTGGGCAGCACCACGCGCCCCTGCGCATCGGTCTCCAACCGCTCGGCCGATCCGTACAGCAGCCGATCCATCTCTGCCGCGTCCTCGTCGGGCGTCAGCGATCCGATCTCGTCTCCGGCCAGCCGATTGAACGTCGCCTCCGTGTACAGACGGAGATGACCGGTGGGCCAGGGGATGCAGTACCAGGCGGACCCCGGCAAGCCCGTTCCCCACTCTTCCTTGCGGTACTTGGCGGGTATCGCAAGACGCCCTTTGGCGTCGATGAGGTTGTCGGATTGGCCGGTGAACACCACGCACGAGCACTCCAGAAATCAGGTTCCCCACAATACCCCACTGGTCCCCATTCTGCAAGCAATCCATGGGAACCGACAAGCTGTGGAAAACTCGGGAACACGCTGTGGATAACCGCATAAGCTGCTTATTTGCAGGTGTTTATCGCGGTTGAGACGGTAGCTCGCTGGTCTTTACCGACAGTCTTTGCACACAAAGATTCTGAGGCTGGATTAAATTGACCACGATCTAAATGAATGCCGCACGCGTACGCTGCTGGATGCGTCTTTCAGCCGCCAACCGCCTGGGCATCGACTACCGCCGTGACGCCGCGAAGCTGGTGTCTGTTGGCAACGGTGCCGCATACAGCGGGCCGGTCATCGACGCGCACACCCACATCCACGGGGCCAACGCGGCGCGTGTTTACGACCAGGTGCGCGTGCTCTTCAACGTCAAGCGCACCTACACGATGACGCAGCTGCATCTGGCCGACGAGGTGCGTGATGCACTGGGTGAGTCGGTCCGGTTCATCACCATGCCCGCGTTCATGACCGGCGACCGCAACGACAACCACCGCGCCGGCTACCTGCGCGCGATCGAGCAGTTCCACGCCCGCTTCGGCGCTCGGATGATGAAGATCTGGGCCTCGCCGCGCCTGCGCGAGATCCTCCCCGGCGGCGCGACCGACCTCGCCGACATCGACAGCCCCTGGCGGCGCGAGCACGCGCGCCTGGCGACAAGCCTGGGCATGATGATCATGGTGCACGTAGCCGATCCCGACACGTGGTTCGCCACGCGCTACGGCGACGGTGCCACCTACGGAACCAAGGCGCACCAGTACGTGGGCCTGCGCAGGATGCTCGACGAGTTCACCGTCCCGTGGATCGCGGCCCACATGGGCGGCTGGCCGGAAAACCTCCCGTTCCTCGATTCGCTGCTCGAAGCGCACCCCAACCTCTACATCGACACGAGCGCAACCAAGTGGATCGTCCGTGAACTCAGCCGGCACCCGCGTGACGAGGTGCTCGCCTTCTTCTGGAAGTGGAAGGGCCGGATCCTCTTCGGCAGCGACCTGGTGACCACCGAGGACCAGTTGTCGACGGTCAAGAGCGGCCTGAGCGCGATGGGCGATCTCGCCAACTCACCGGAGGAGGCGTTCGAACTCTACGCGAGCCGCTACTGGGCGCTCCGCACAGTGTTTGACACCTGCTACGAGGGCGAGAGTCCGATCGCCGACCCGGACCTCAAGATGGTCGACCCGTCACGGTTTGACGCGATGAGCGCGCCGGCCTTGCGCGGCTTCAGCCTCCCCGGCGACATCCTCAAAAGCCTCTATCACGACGCCGCGGATGCGCTGCTCGAACGCTGGTGGCGCGAGCACCACTGAGCGTGCCCCTCTACTTGAGCTCGGACTTGATCGCGGGCAGAGACAGCGACGCGTCCTGCAGGCGCTGCGCGATCGCGCGGCACGCGGCGTCGTCGTAGCGGGCGGTGAACTTGCCCTCCATGCTCGCCGGCCCCAGCAGATCGTTGAAGTTGGCTGAGGCACGCGTGAGGCGGACCGTGCCGCCGCGCACCGAGCCCGAGAGCGTTTCCTTGCCGGGATCGGCCGTCGTAATGAACGCGCCTCCGCCGTACATCCCCATCGCGCCGTCGGCGACGACCAACTGCCTCACGGCCCCCGTGCAGGCCGTCGGGTCAATCGGTGTCTTGCCGGCTGAGGGCTGCAGGAAGAGCGCAACGTGCACGACGCTCCCCGACAGACCCTCGAGACTGTCGCCACCATCCTGCAGCCTGCTCAGCGGAAGGTCGGTGAGGTAGACGTCGATTGTTGACTCGTCCGCGGAGCGGTAGACAACGGTTGTAAACCGCGGCTTGAGCGCAGCGCCCGTTCTGGCGCTGACCACCGCGACATCTGCGCTAGGTCCGCCCCAGAACTTCATGCCGCCGCAGCCGCCCCCCGCCAGGGTGAGCGTGAGAACCGCGCTGGAGATGAAGGTGGAGGCGTAGCGGAGTCGGGCGTGGTTCATCGCCGTGAGGATACCGTCCCGCCGGACCGTTTGGCGAAGCGGGGTCAGTGCAGCTCGACGCACCCGTTGAAGAAAAGGTCGATGATCGCGATGAAGTCGTTGTTGTCCAGCACACCGTCGCCGCCGAGCTGCCCGCCGGCGGAGCCAAGGTCGGCCGACTGGCTGTTGTTGAAGAAGGCGTCGATGTAGGCGACGAAATCATTGTTGTCGAAGTGCCAATCCGGCGCGGGCTGGCCGCCCGACGAACCAAAGTCGGCGGTCAGGGCCGTCAGTCGTGCGGGGTCAGAGGCCGCGGACCCGAACGGGCCCGAGACCAGGCACCGGTAGCGCCGGGTGTCCACGGTGCCGATCCATGAGAAGTAGAGCGTGGAGGTATTGGTGATCTCGTCAACGCCCACGCTCACCCGCGCCCAGACGCCCGGGGCAGGGGGGGTAATCGGAAGGTGCGACCACTCGCCGTCTGCTGACTCAACCTGCCAATCGAACGTGACAGGGGTGAACCCTCCGGCGCTTGCCTGCACCGTGAAGCTCGTCTGCGAACCCGAACAGAGGGCGCGGTCGGTGGGTTGTTGGATAATCGTGGGGGCGTCACCCGCGAAAGCGAAGGGGGTGGCGGTGACGGTCAGGGCGAACAACGCGGCGTGCGGGCGGTGCATAAGAACTCCTCGTGCGGGAGAGCCATTCCCTGTGACACGCAGAGAGATGCGCAATTAGGGGGTGACCGTCACATTGCCGGCGGTGTCGGCACGCCGCCCCCCCCCTGCGGCCTCCGGCTTCGGTTTCGCCGCGTCGAGCGCCTTCGCCACACGGGCGTACCCGACCGCCGTCCCCAGCATCAGCAGCCCGAGGGTCACAAACCCCGCCACGCGTGCAAGCTGCGGAGCGCCGGCCATATCGAGCAGCACGACCTTTGCGCCGGCCATGCCAAGCAGCGCCAGGCCGGCGTAGCGCAGGCCGGGGAACGCGCGGCGGAAGCCGGCGTACAGCAGCGAAACCGCCAGCAGGCCCCACCAGATTGAGACGGCAGGGCCGCGCGCGGAGACCGACCCAGTGAGCATCTCGGCGATGCGCGACACCTCGAAGCTGGACGCAAGCCAGACTATTGCGCCGGCGCCGATGAGGCACGCGGCAGGCAGGGCTCTCAAGAGCGGCCCGGACTCGTTACCCGTCGCTGTCCGACCGAACTTCGCGACCGTGACCAGCGCACCGACGACCGCGAACGCACCGAGCAACCCCGGGTGAAGCATCGCGGGGTAGTCGGTGGTCCAGTGAACAAACCCCGGCATCAAGACCCAGGCCAGCACCCACGCGATCGCGCCCATGAACGCAGCGACGGTTGCACCCGTGCAGAGACCAATGCGCGGCTCAATGCGTGAAACCAACGTCGCGAGGATGGAAACCATCGCCCACGGCCAGATCAGGTGCGCCTCCGAAACGTCTTGCGTGACCGGTGCGAGCATCAGCATCGCCAGTGCGACGATCGAGCACGCGGCCGCACGCCCAAGGGCCCGCTGGTGCCTCCCGATCATCGAGCGTGCGGCAAGTGCCAGCACGGCCCACGCGCAGGCGGCACCGATGCAGAGCCACAGCGACGGCGTCAGCGGCAGGCCGAGCAGGTTGGGCGAATCGGGCGGCACGCGCCCGGAAAAGACGTCGGTGGCCACGATCTTTAGCGTTGTCAGCGCCAACAGGATCACCGTGTGTACGTGCAGCGCGAGCCGGCGGCGGAGCGTGTGCAGGCCGATCAGGCCGACGCACAGCACCACGATGGCCCACGTTGTCGCGTACGGGTCGCTCTTTGGTTTAACCAGCGCTGCCACAAGCAGCGCCACGGCCGCTCCCGCTTTCAACGCGCCCCAGACGCTCCGCTTCCCCTCGGGCGTTCCGATCGATACCGCCCAGGCGGCCGCGAACCAGACCAGCGCGGCGAGCGCAGCCCAGGCCGCCCACGGCGAGAGCGCCAGACCCAGCATCTCGACCGTTGGTGAGAAGAGCGACGAGTGCCACGAGTCCCACAGCACCAGGCGAGCGGTGCCGATCACCAGCAGCACCGTGCCGTAGATCACCACGGCGAGTCCACCCGCTCCGACCCAGCGCCCGGCGAAGACCGCCCCTAGCCCCATGCACAGCCACAGCAACGCGGCCGCCGGGCCGGCTGAGCTTGTCGCCAGCGCGACCGCGCCAATCAGTGCGCTGGCCGACTGCAGCGCCAGGCTGGCGCCCAGTCGTTCGGAATCGGTGCGAGGTCGGTTTGTGGCCACGCCTAGATGACCGGCAAGCCACACGGCCATCGCGCCCGTCACGGCGGTGACTCCGCACGGCGCGAGCCAATCGAGCGACGGGCTGATAGCGCGGAGCGCGAGGGTCATCAGCACCGTCGCCCACGCGGTGACGGAGAACGACGAGAGCATCGGCCCGCTGCCGCGGAGGGTAAGCGCGGTGGTTGACGGGCTGGGGAGATCGCGCTCTTCGTCGCTGGTGAACTGCCCGCGCGCAGCGACGATGTGCGAGGCGTGGATCATCGCCCACGCGCAGAGCACAAAGACGATCACCAGCACGGGGTGCGTGTCAAGGGTGAACGCGGCCCATCCGCCCCCAAGGAGCATCGTGGCCCACCAGACGGCCCGCCCGACCCAGCGGAACGACCCGCGCAGCCAGGCAGCGAGCACAAGCCCAGTCGCCAGCAACGCGCCGGCGTAAGCCGGAAAGACCAGCGGGTTGGGGTTGGGAACGTGCATCAGGAACGGCGCGAGGTACGCGCCCACCAGGCTGACGATCGCCACGCTCGCCAAACGAGTACCCGCACTCAGCGCGATCCCGAGAGCGCTGACCAGCGCGAGCGTCACAAACGCCACCGTCTGCGGGATCACCGGCGGGGTGAAGTACCCGTAGCCCGCATAAACCGACACGTACGCGCAGGCGATGCCCGCGGCGTAGAGCCCCGCTCCCGCCAGCGCGTTGACCCTGCGGCGAGCCAGCTCGCCTGCCGCAACAAGCAGCCCGCCGAAGCCGACGCCCATCATGCACCGCAGCAGCGGCGGCAACTTGCCGATCCACCCCTGCTCGACGGCGTACTTGAGAAAGAAGATCAGGCCGATCACCACCGCCAGCGCGCCGGCTGCGGCGAGTGCCTTGGTGCCGATGATCCACTCGAGGTTGAGCGGTTTGCTGGGCTGCGCGCGAGCGGGCAACGGCGCGGTTGTGCCGTGACGGGAGATTGGCGGAGCGATCGGTGGCGCAGTGGGGGCAACGTTGGTGGGGAGAGGAACGCTCCCGGACATCTGCGACGCCACCGGCGGCGCAGCCGGTGCAGGTGGCGTCACGCCGCGCAATTCGGCGGGCACCGCACTGGCACGCTCGAAGCCGGGTGCTGGCACGATTGGCGGCTTCAGTGGCAGGGGTGGTAGAACTGTCGGCGGTGCCGCGCTTCCTGCCTCATCCCGTCGCTCCAGCCTCGCCAGCCGTTCCTCAATGCCCTTGAGCTGGTCAATTACGGCTCTGAGCACTGGATCGCGAGGCGAAGAAGGATCAGGCATGTTAGTAATTACTATCCTACAGTGAACCGGTTGCAGTTTGGCCGCACCATGAGGCCGTTTCAATCCATGATCGGTAGAAACCCCGAATCCGGACCACTGCCGTGCAGTCATTCGCGACTCCTGCGGTTGGCGATGCCTTGCCCCCCTAGGGGGTCGTGTCTACACTCGCCTCCCAAATCCCAAGCCGCCGGGGGGCGTATCCCCGGCACCGCATGAACGACTCGACCTGCCCGGACCGCTTATCCGGGGCTCGCCCTCCTGGGGCAAACAGGCCAGTCGGAGGTGGAACGCGAATGGCAAAGAAAGAAATCAAAGAACTTTTCAAGATCATGGCGGCGGGTGGCTCGGCCACTCCGGCGCCACCCCTGGGCCCGGTTCTGGGCGCCAAGGGTGTGAACCCCGGTCAGTTCATCCAGCAGTTCAACGCCAAGACCGCCGCCCTCAAGGGCAAGGTCGTCGGCTGCGTGGTGACGGTCTACACCGACAAGTCCTTCACCTTTGAGATCAAGGCCTCACCGGCCTCGGTGCTCATCAAGGAGAAGGCCAAGGTCGAGAAGGGCTCGGGCGTTCCCAACAAGAACAAGGTCGGCAAGATCAAGCGTGCGGATCTGGAGGCCATCGTTAAAGAGAAGATGGCCGACCTCAACTCGCATTCCATGGACGCGGCAGTTCGCATCATCGAGGGCCAGTGCCGCTCGATGGGCGTGACGGTGGAGGGTTAACTCATATGGCACGCATCAACAAACGCATGAAGGCGAACCTTGAGATGACGCCGCACGAGCCCCAGGACGGGCCCGCCGCGATCGCCTCGCTCAAGAAGTTCAAGGCCCCCAAGTTCGACCAGACGGTCAACATCGCCATCCTCCTCAACATCGACCCCACGGCAGCCGAGCAGGGCATCCGCGGGTCGGTGAGCCTCCCCCGCGGCATCGGCAAGACCAAGAAGGTCGTTGCCTTCTGCCGCGAGGACCAGGTGAAGGACTGCCTCGCAGCCGGCGCCGTCAAGGCCGGCGGTGAGGAACTGGTCAAGGAAGTCGAAGGCGGTTGGATGGACTTCGACGTCGCTGTCGCGACGCCGGACATGATGCGCATCATCGCGCGTCTTGGTAAGGTCCTGGGTCCCAAGGGCCTCATGCCCTCGCCAAAGACCGGCGCGGTCACCCCGAAGGTGGTCGAGGCCGTCAAGGAGTTCTCCGCCGGCAAGGTCGAGTTCCGCAACGACAAGGCGGGGAACGTTCACGCGATCCTCGGCAAGCTGTCGTTCAAGGATCAGGACCTGGTCGACAACCTGACCGCGTTCATCGACACCATCGAGAAGATGCGTCCGTCGTCAACCAAGGGCGTCTTTGTCAAGAAGATCGTGATCGCCGGCAGCATGACCCCGGGCGTGCAGATCAAGCACGTTTCGGCCGACGTTGCCGCTGAGAAGAAGTAATCCACCGCCGCCGGCGTCAGCCGGGGGCGATCAGAGGTGAACCATGTCCAAGACAGTCAAGAACATGCTGATGCGGGACTACACCGCCCGCCTCAGCGGCCAGAACGACGGCATGCTCATCAGCATCCGTGGTATGAAGACGATCGACACGACCAAGCTGCGCAACGGCCTGGCCAAGAACAAGATCAAGGTGACGGTTGTCCGCAACAGCCTCGGCAAGAAGTCCTTCGCTGGCACGGGCCTCGAGGGTCTCGGCAAGCTGCTGACGGGCCCCAGCGCCGTGGTCTACGGCGGTCAGAGCGTTGTCGAGATCGCCCGCGCGATCGTCGCGTCGCTCAAGGACTTCCCCACGCTCGAGCTCAAAGGCGCGATCCTCGACGGGACGCTCTTTGAGGGCAAGAAGGGCGTGGAGGAACTGAGCAAGTTCCCGACCAAGGACGAGGCGGTTGCCCAGAACATCGCCCTCTTGGTCTCGCCGGGCAAGAAGCTCGCGGCCCAGATCAAGGGCCCGGGCGCCAACGTCGCCGGTCTCATCAAGGCCATCGAGGCCAAGCTCGAAAAGGGCGAGGCCATCGCGAAGGTCGGCTGAGCCAAGAGGCGCAAGCCATTAGGCACTAAGCATTCGTAAGACATTGACAAGCCCGGGCAGGTTGCCCGGGCTTTTTCGTTGGGCGGAAGAAGGTGGCCGTAGCTGGACACGCCTGAACGCAGGCGCCGGCCCTGATCGGTGCCTTGGCCGTTACAATTCTCTGTGACCACGGGCCTGCCTTGCCGGCGCTCGCGTGTACGTTCGGCCCTGCCGATGAACACTTGACGGAGGCATCAGCCTCACGCGAGGAGCCTCCCGCATGGACCTCTCCAACCCCTGGTCACAGATGAGCGGGCTGCTGCTGGGACTGATCGGGATGGGCCTGCTGATGTACGGAAACAAGGAAATGCGTATCGCGCCGATCGCGGCCGGGCTGGTGCTCTGCATCGCGCCCTATTTCGTCGCGTCGGTGGTGGTGATGTGGGTCGTGGCGGGCGCCTGCTTCGGCGGGCTGTATGCGCTGGCGAGCCACGCCTAGTGGCCTTGCCCGGTGCGTGGCAGCAGCGTTGATCATCCTGCCGATGACGGCGAGCGGATCGCGCTGGTTCTGCCGTTCCAGCATTGGCACATCGCGATCAGGCGTGCGCGGTCGATCGGCTTGGAGTCGTAGTCGTCGCACCCCGCGGCGAGGCACTTCTCCCTATCCTCCGCCATCGCGTGGGCGGTTACCGCGACGATTGGCAGAACACTGCCGCGCTGGCGCAGCGTCTGCGCGAGCGTGTACCCGTCCATCTCCGGCATCTGCATGTCGGAAACCAGCAGCGTATAGGGCTTTCCCTGGGCGGCCGCAACGTCGATCATGGCGAGCGCCACGAGGCCGTTCTCGGCGATGTCGACCGTTGCGCCTGCCTTCGTCAGGTGCAGCTTGATCAGGCGCTGGTTGTCGGGCCCGTCTTCGGCGAGCAGAATCCTGCCACTGAAGGTCGAGCTCGGAACGCCCGCCGGCGCGACGTCGAGAGCAGGCGTTGCGGCGCTGGTCATCGAACTGCCGGGTGCAACCTCCAGCGGCAGTTCAAGACGGAACGCTGAACCCAGGCCGGGGGCAGTGTGCAGCAGTGTCACATCGCCTCCTATGAGCACCGCGAGCTTCTTGCTGATCAGCAGGCCGAGCCCGGTCCCTCCGAACCTGCGGTTCATGCCCGAGTCGACCTGCGAGAACGGCTGGAAGAGCTTCTCGGACTGCTCCCGCGTCATGCCCGACCCTGTGTCCTCCACATCAATCCTCAGGCACGCCCCAGATATGCTCGCCACTACGGCGGGTCGGATTGTCACCGTGCCGGCGTCGGTGAACTTCACTGCGTTGGCGACAAGCTGCGTGAGTATCCGGCGCAGGAACGTGGGCTCGCTCACAATCCGATCTGGGAACGGAGTCGCCGGGGCAACCAGGACGCGCACGCCGGCCTTGCCGCATCGCTGCCGTGCCTCGGAATGGACATCTCCGATGATCTCTGCCAGCGGGGTCACACCGCGGACAATGTCCAGCTTGTCCGCCTCGATCTTCGAAAGGTCGAGGATGTTGTTGATCACCGAGATCAGGTGCTGGCCGGCGTCTCGGATCGTGTCGATCGTGGCGACGCGGCTCTCCGGTGCACGCGACAGATCGCCGTCGTCTCGGAGCAGGTCGGCGTAGCCCATGATCGCCGTGAGCGGCGTGCGGATCTCGTGGCTCATGTTGGCCAGGAACTCGCTCTTTGCGCGGCTCGCCGACTCGGCGGCCCGGCACATCCGGGCAAGTTCTACCTCGCGCGCCTTCTCCAGCGTCGTGTCGGCCGTGCACATCATGATGCCGCCGATGGTGCCGTCGGCGAGCGTCCACGGGCGGACCTCCCAGCGGAGGTTCTGGTCGCGGTCCCAACCCTCCGGGCGCCACACGTCGTCGGCGTTGGTTTCGACGGCACCCGCCAGGCAGCGCTGGTGGACCTGCTTCCAATGGTCGGGGATGTTGGGGAACACTTCGTAGTGCGTGCGCCCGATGACCTCGCGGCCCTCGAGCCCGTAATCGGCGATCCACCGGCGGCTGACGGCGATGTAGCGAATCTGACGGTCGAACATCGCGATCGCGGCCGGGGCGTGCTCAACGAAGAGGCTCAGCCGCTGGCGCTCGGTGCGGAGTGATTCTTCGGCGTTGCGCGACTCGGTCACATCCTGCATTGCGCCGTAGAGCCGCACACTGCCGTCGGGCCTGCGGTCGGCCTTGCCGCACCCACGCACCCACAGGTGCCTCCCCTTGGCCGAAACGAAGGGGAGCGTGAAGTCGAAGGGCTCGCCGGTCTTGGCGGCCCTGTCGAGCAGCGCTGTGATCTGGGCAGCCCCGTCGCTGGTGAAGTGAGAGAGAGACATCGCAAGTTCAGGCTTGCAATCACGCGGGAGATCGAAGATCTCGAACATCTGCGTTGACCAGACAGCGTTGCCCGTCCGCGGGTCAAGCTCCCAGCCACCCACGCGGGCGACAGCGCTCATCTCGCTTTGCACCTGCATCTGGTGCAGGCGCTCGTCGGCGGCGTCGTGCTGGTCGTTGATGTCAAAGACGACCGCGACGAGCCCGTGGAACGCGCCGCCCTCACTCTGGTGCGGCGCCGCGTGAAACCTGCACCACCGGTAAACACCGTCGTGCCTCCGCAGCCTCATGTCCAGGCCGATCGTCTCGCGACTGGCGATCGCCCTCATGAACTCGCGCGTAGCGTGGTCTTGATCATCAGCGTGCACGAATGTTGACCAGCCGGGCCCGAGGCACTCGGCCATCGCTGCCCCGGTGAAGTCACGCCAGCCCTGATTGGCATAGGTGCAGGCGCCGTCTGCGCCGCTGGTCCACATCATCGCCGGCGATGCGTCGGCGATCGCTCGGAAACGCCGCTCACTGCCCCTCAGCTCACGCGTCATCTCCTCGGCGAGCGCGGCGGCACGGGCCCGTGCGTTGCCGAGGTGCCAGACGAGAAACCCGAGCAGGCCGCTGACCAGGGTTCCGCCGATCAGCGCGACCGCCGCGGTGCGCGATCCCCGCTGCAACTCAAAGGTCGGCGTTGACTCGGTGCGGACGGTCCACTGGCGCCCAGCGATCCGGACCTGGCGCTCCTCGGCGAACGCGGGATCGGAGTTTCCGGCGCCCGAGAGCGGGCGCGGCGTGGCCCTCGTGCTGTACAGCAAACCGGCCGGTGCGGGCACGCGCGCGTCGTACACATCGACGTCGAGCCAGCCGTTCACCGCGTCGGTAAGCCCTGCGAGGGTCTCGTCAAGTAGAAGCGTCGCGGACACCCAGCCGATCAACCCGTTCCGCCGGTCGCCCTCATTCTGCGGCACTGCTCCGTCCTTGTACACCGGCAACAGGAAGAGACATGTGTTCAGCGTGCGCGCGCCGTCGGTCGATGCCATCGGACCCGACAGCACCGCTTCACCCGTGAGCATCGCACGGTCTGCGGCTTCACGGCTGATCGGATCGGCACCGAGATCACGCCCCAACTCCGATGCCACCTGGTCGGCCGGTTCCAGCAGGCGGGTGACATACAGATCATCGGCGTCGCTGTTTCCGGCGATGGCAAAGTCCGAGCTCAGCAGGGAGCGTTGCTCGGCGATGAACCCAGGAAGGAGCGCACGCGGCACACGCTGCACAAACCCGAAGCCGGCGACCCCCGGGTAGCTGTTGCGCACGTCGAGAGACTTGACAAACCGCGCAAACTCGTCGCGGTTCACGCTGTCGCTAACGATGAACGCGCCCCTCGCCCCGCGCAGGCCGTACGAAAGCGTGTGGATCCTCCGCTCAGCCTCAAGCCGGGTTCGATCCGACATCTTCTCAAAGCGCGTGAGGTCGGCCGAACGGCTCGCCTCTCCCAGACGCCAGGCGCCAAAGCCCGTCCAGGCCATGCCAAGAATGACCACCGCCGCGGCAACTGCAAGCGGCGACGACGCCGCGAGCTGGACAGCCAGGCGCAGAGGTCTGCCTGCCACCGAGCGGCTGCGGTCTTTGTTGACCTTGGCATTCGGGTTTGCAGTGGGTTTGCGCATCGGGTGGTCAGAAACAGAAAGATTGACCGGTGGTCGTCAATCCACCAGCAGGTATCGGCTACCCTTTAAGAAGGGGTGATGGTTGCAAGCCACGCATCAACATGAAAACCAGCCAGCGGGATGCGGTCGCCACCTGATTGGGCGAGCGGTTTCTCCGCAAATGAAGTCAAGAACACACGCCTCGAGCGTGTAGAGACAGAATCTTCGGGGTTGACCGGCTGTCTATGGCTTGGCCGCCACATGCTTGCGATTGGGAGCTTGGCTGGCCAATCAACGGAAGTGTGCGGGTGCTTCGGTCCGTTTTTGACCATTGCTCGCAAGCCGGGCGAGTAAAACCAAGGGTTTATGCCTATCGCCAAAGTCAAGGAATTGAGCGCTGGGTCGCTTGTCCTAAGGGTCATCGCGGCCAATAATCGCCCCCTGTGTCCGTGACTGGCCCGGGCGGTGATTCTCGGTATTTGCCGGGGCTCGCCGCGGGTTAATGAGATGGAAGGTCCATCCCCTCTCACGGCGGTGATTTGTTTTCGAAAGTGAACTCCATGAGCAGCATCAACGATCTCGGTGACAAGTTGGCCGGCCTCTCCCTCAAGGATGCGGTCGAACTTGGCAAGTACCTCAAGGAAACCTACGGCATCGAGGCCGCCGCCGGCGGTGGCATGATGATGGCCGCGGCCCCCGCCGCTGCCGCTGCTCCAGTCGAGGAGAAGACCAGCTTCGACGTGACCCTCAAGGCCGCGGGCGAGAAGAAGATCGACGTGATCAAGGTTGTGCGCGAGGCCACCGGCCTGGGCTTGAAGGAAGCCAAGGACCTGGTCGACGGCGCTCCCAAGAAGGTCAAGGAGTCCCTGTCGAAGGCCGACGCCGATGCGCTCAAGAAGAAGCTCGAGGCGGTCGGCGCTCAGGTCACCCTCGACTGATGACCGCGATCCGTGCGGCGTGAGCCGTTGCGGATCAACCGAATTGACTCCCCGCTGCGCGGCTTGACCGTCGCGCAACGGCTTCCAGCGATGCCTCGATTGCCCGCCTGCATCCCGGACTGCAGGCGTGGTGAAGAGGCTGTAAGGCAGCGAGTCCGGGGGGCGATAATAGAATCGGCATCAGCTCGCGCGATCAATGAGCCAGTGGTAACAGCACCCTTTGTGAGACGGCCGGACCGCCTTGGCGCGGTCTATGTCGATTTTTGCTCCGTCCGACAGAGCGACGAACCCCTCCAGACGTCCACTTCAGCAGGACACATTTCCTATGGCAGAGACCCGCACCGTTCGTGAGTACACCAAGCGCGGCGACGGCATGGCCGTTCCCGACCTGACCCGCATCCAGAGCGAGGCGTACGAGCGCTTCTTGCAGCTGACCAAGGGGCCCGGCGAGCGCAGCCCGTCGGTCGGCCTTGAGGCGCTGATGCGTGAGGTGTTCCCGATCGAGAGCTACGACGGGACGATGGCCCTTGAGTACCTCCACTACGCTCTCGAAGAGCCCCGGTACACCAGCGACGAGTGCCGCGAGCTGCGCCTGACCTACGGCCTGCCGTTCAAGGTCGGCGTCCGCCTCCGTCGCGAGGGCCAGCAGGAGGTCGCCGAGGAAGAGATCTACCTCGGTGAGTTCCCGAAGATGATCGGCGGCGGCGAGTTCATCGTCAACGGCGCCGAGCGCGTCATCGTGAGCCAGCTGCACCGTTCGCCGGGCGTGGACTTTTCGATTGTCAGCGCCGAGGGTGACCGCCCGCTGCACAGCGCCCGCGTCATCCCCGAGCGTGGCTCGTGGATCGAGCTTGAGGTGACCAAGAAGGACGTTCTGGCGATGCGGATCGACCAGAGCACCAAGCTCGCGGCGACGACGTTCTTGCGTTGCCTCGACGAGAGCGTGAGCACGACCGAGCGTCTGCTGAGCCTCTTCTACGAGATCAGCGAGGTGAAGGCCGAGCAGATCAAGCCCGAGCACTACGCCGCGGCCAGCATCATCGATCAGGAGACGGGCGAGGAGCTCGTCGGCGTGGGGCGCCAGATCGGCGAGGCCAACGCGGCCAAGATCATGGCCAGCAAGCTCAAGACGGTGCGGGTGATCCAGAACCCGGCCGACACGCTGATCCTCAACACCGTCGCCGAGGAGAAGCTCGAGCAGTTCGCCGAGTTCGCCGAGAGCGAGTACGAGCAGGCGCTGCTGAAGATCTACAGCAAGCTCCGCCCGGGCAACCCGCCGCAGGTCGAGAAGGCGAAGGCGCTGTTTGTTGAGAAGTTCTTCGACGACAGCCGCTACCGCCTGGGCCGCGTCGGCCGGTTCCGCATCAACCGCAAGTTCGACCTCAAGACGCCCGAGGACATGATGTTCATCCGTGCGGAGGACTTCCTGCGGGTGATCCAATACCTGCTCGACCTCCGCAGCAAGCGTGTCGACCCCGAGAGCGGCTTCCCCATCGCGCAGGTTGACGACATCGACCACCTGGGCAACCGCCGCCTGCGCACGCTCGACGAGCTGGCGGTGGAGGAGCTTCGCAAGGGCTTCCTCAAGCTCAAGCGCACGGTGCAGGAGCGCATGAGCGTGAAGGACCCGACCGAGGCGCTGAAGATCGCCGACCTTGTCAACAGCAAGAGCATCAGCAGCGCGATCGACTTCTTCTTCGGGCGCAGCGAGCTGTCGCAGGTGGTTGACCAGACCAACCCGCTGAGCACGCTGGTGCACGAGCGTCGGCTTTCCGCGCTCGGGCCGGGCGGTCTCAACCGCAAGCGAGCGGGCTTTGAAGTGCGCGACGTGCACATCAGCCACTACGGGCGCATCTGCCCGATCGAGACGCCCGAAGGCGCCAACATCGGCCTGATCGCCTCGCTGGGCATCTACTCCAGCATCGACGAGTACGGCTTCCTCCGCACGCCCTACCGCGTGGTGAAGGACGGCAAGGCGACGGGCAAGGTTGTTCAGCTCCGCGCCGACGAGGAGATGAAGAGCATCCTCGCCCCGACCGACGCGATCGAGAAGGACGGCAAGCTGCAGTCGGGGGCTATCCTCGCCCGTGTCAACGGTGAGCTGGCCGAGGTCGCCAGCGACCGTGTGGACTACCTCGACATCGCACCGCGTCAGATCGTCGGCACCTCGGCGGCGCTGATCCCGTTCCTTGAACACGACGACGCCAACCGCGCGCTGATGGGTTCGAACATGCAGCGTCAGGCGGTGCCGCTGGTCAAGATCGATCCGCCGATCATCGCGACGGGCCTTGAGAAGGAGGTCGGTCGCCACTCCGCCATGCTGGTGAAGGCCAAGGCCAACGGCGTGGTGACGCACGTTGACGCGCAGAAGATCATCGTCGACAACCGCGACGAGTACGCCCTGCGGAAGTTCGCGGGGCTCAACGAGCGTACCTGCCAGAACCAGAAGCCGATCGTGAAGATGGGTCAGAAGGTGAAGGCCGGTGAGGTGATCGCCGACGGCGCGAGCACGCAGAACGGCGAGCTGGCCATCGGCAAGAACGCCCTGGTGGCGTTCAACACCTTCGACGGGTACAACTTCGAGGACGCGATCGTCATCAACCAGCGGATCGTCCGCGAGGACATGTTCACGTCGATCCACATCGACGCGTACGAGGTCGAGGTCCGCGAGACCAAGCTGGGGCGTGAGGAGTTCACCCGCGACATCCCCAACGTCAGCGAGAAGATGCTCCGCAACCTCGACGACAACGGCGTGATCCGCCTGGGCGCCCGCGTGGGCCCCGGCGACATCCTTGTCGGCAAGGTGAGCCCCAAGAGCAAGACCGAGCTGACCCCGGAAGAGAAGCTGCTGCACGCGATCTTCGGTCGCGCGGGCGAGGACGTGAAGAACGACTCGCTCGAGGTGCCCGCGGGCGTCGAGGGCATCGTGATCGGCGCCAAGCGGTTCAGCCGGCGCATGCACATGACCGAGGAGCAGAAGCGCCAGCTCAAGCAGCAGCTCGACGAGTACACGGCGAAGATGGACAACGAGGCCATCGCGATCTTCAAGCAGATGATCGCGCAGGTCAACGACATCCTCGGCACGCCGATGGTCGATCCGACCACCCGCCAGAAAGTCGGCGCGTCGGACATCACCGAGGTTCTGCTCGAGCAGATCGCCAACTTCACCGACAAGTGGATGAAGGGCTCCAAGGAGGCCAAGGAGAGCGCCGACGCGATCTTCAGGCAGTTCTGGCCGCGCATCGATGCGGTGCGCAAGGAGAAGGAACGCAAGGTCGGGCACATGAAGCGGGGCGACGAGCTCCCCACGGGCGTGCTGGAGATGGTGAAGGTCTACATCGCCACCAAGCGCACGCTGAGCGTCGGTGACAAAATGGCCGGCCGGCACGGCAACAAGGGCGTCATCGCCCGCATCGTCGCCGAAGAGGACATGCCGTTTATGGAAGACGGCACGACGGTTGACGTGCTGCTCAACCCGCTGGGCGTGCCCAGCCGCATGAACGTCGGCCAGATCCTTGAGACGCACCTGGGCTGGGCGGCCCGCGTCCTGGGCTTCCAGGCCGTCACCCCCGTCTTCGACGGCTGCAACGAGACCGAGATCCACGCCGCCGTAGACGAGGCCAACAAGGCCGTGACCGAGAAGGCGAAGAAGTACGAGGCCGAGGCCAAGTGGCCCAAGGCCGGCGAGATCATGGTCAAGATGCCCCGAGGCGGCAAGATCCAGCTCTTCGACGGTCGCACGGGCGAGCCGTTCGCGCAGCGGACCACCGTGGGCGTGATGTACATGCTCAAGCTGCACCACCTTGTTGACGACAAGATCCACGCCCGCGCAACCGGGCCCTACAGCCTTATCACCCAGCAGCCGCTGGGCGGCAAGGCCCGCACGGGCGGCCAGCGCTTCGGCGAGATGGAAGTGTGGGCGCTGGAGGCGTACGGCGCCGCGTACATCCTGCAGGAACTCCTCACCGTCAAGTCCGACGACGTCGAGGGTCGCACCAAGATCTACGAGAGCATGGTCAAGGGGACCAACACCCTGGAGGCGGGCATGCCCGTCGCCTTCGACGTGCTCTGCTCCGAGCTCAAGGGCCTGGGGCTGAACATCAGCCTGGAGAAGAAGGCCGCCGCGGCCGGCAGCCTGCTGTAAAGCCGGCTGTGAGTCCGAGGTGACGTAAACCCGAACCCGTTCTGACCGAATCCTGACTTGAACAATCGCGGCCCCGCACCAGTCTTGAAAGCGGGCCGCCCTTTGCGGAGCAAACCCATGGCCGAAGCCGTGTACGACCGTGTCAATGACTTCTCAGCGGTGAAGGTCTCGCTCGCGAGCCCTAACGACATCCGCTCGTGGTCCTATGGCGAGGTGAAGAAGCCCGAGACGATCAACTACCGCACCTACCGGCCCGAAAAGGACGGTCTCTTCTGCGAGCGGATCTTCGGGCCAGAGCGTGACTACGAGTGCGCGTGCGGCAAGTACCGCGGCACCAAGTACAAGGGCATTATCTGCGAGCGTTGCGGTGTCAAGGTCACCCACAGCCGCGTGCGCCGCAAGCGCTTCGGGCACATCAACCTCGCCTGCCCCTCCGTCCATATCTGGTTCTTCAAGGCGGTGCCGAGCCGCTTGGGCAACCTGCTGGCGATGAAGACCAGCGACATGGAAAAAGTCATCTACTACCAGGACTACGTGGTGGTCGACCCGGGTGACACCGAGTTGAAGTTCAAGCAGATGCTCACCGAGGACGAGTTCCGCACGGCGATGGAGAAGTACGGCTCGGCCTTCCGCGCGCTGATGGGCGCCGAGGCCGTCCGTGAGCTGATCGAGCGGACCGACCTCGACCAGACCGCGACCGACATCCGTGCCGCCCTCCGCGAGACCAAGAGCAAGCAGAAGATCAAGGACTACGCCAAGCGGCTCAAGATCGTCGAGCAGCTGCGCGGCAGTGAGAACGACGCGACCTGGCTCGTGCAGGACGTGATCCCCGTGATCCCGCCCGACCTGCGCCCTCTGGTCCTGCTCGAGAGCGGCAACTTCGCAACCAGCGACCTCAACGACCTTTACCGGCGCATCATCAACCGCAACAACCGCCTCAAGAAGCTGATGGACCTCAACGCCCCCGAGGTCATCATCCGCAACGAGAAGCGCATGCTGCAGCAGGCGGTCGATGCGCTCTACGACAACAACCGCTGCAGCCGCCCGGTCCTGGGCAGCAGCAACCGCCCGCTGAAGTCGATCACCGACATGATCAAGGGCAAGCAGGGGCGCTTCCGCGAGAACCTGCTCGGCAAGCGCGTCGACTACTCCGCGCGCTCGGTCATCGTCGTCGGCCCCGAGCTGAAGCTGCACCAGTGCGGCCTGCCCAAGAAGATCGCGCTGGAGCTCTACCAGCCGTTCATCATCCGCAAGCTCAAGGAGCACGGGCTCGCCGACACGATCAAGAGCGCCAAGCGCATGCTCGAGCGTCGCGACCCGGAGGTCTGGGACATCCTCGAGGAGGTCATCTACCAGCACCCGGTGATGATGAACCGCGCGCCGACGCTGCACCGGATGGGTATCCAGGCGTTCGAGCCGGTGCTGGTCGAGGGCAACGCCATCCGCCTGCACCCGCTGGTCTGCACCGGCTTCAACGCCGACTTCGACGGTGACCAGATGGCCGTGCACCTGCCGCTGAGCGTCGAGGCCCAGGCCGAGGCGCACGTGCTGATGATGAGCACGCACAACATCTTCTCGCCCGCCAGCGGCAAGCCGATCATCTCGCCGTCTCAGGACATCGTCATGGGCGTCTACTACGTGACGTACATGCAGTCGGACGACGTCCCCGACAGCAAGCTGAAGGTCTTCAAGGACCGCAAGGACGCGCTGCTGGCGCTGGACCACAAGCAGGTCCACATGCACGACCGGATCATCGTCCGGGTCGATAACTTCGAGAGCGTCGTTGACGAGCAAAGCGGGCCGGTCAAGAAGATGCCCGACAAGCGGCGCATCATCACCACCGCCGGGCGTTGCCTGTTCAGCGAGATCCTCGACAAGCGCATGCCGTTCTACAACTGCGCCCTGGGCAAGAAGGGCGCGGCGCGGGTCATCGACGACTGCTACCTCATGTGCGGCCGCGCGACGACGATCGACTTCCTCGACAGGCTCAAGGAGATCGGCTTCAAGCAGTCGACCCTCGCCGGCCTCTCGTTCGGCATCACCGACCTGCGCATCCCCAAGGAGAAGCAGCAGCTCCTCGACGAGGCTCAGAAAAAGGTCGACCGCGTCGTGAAGAACTTCGAGCGCGGCGTCATCACTGACCGCGAGCGCTACAACCAGATGCTCGACATCTGGGCTCACTGCCGCGAGCAGATCACCAAGACGCTGCAGAACACGCTCAAGAACGACCGGCGTGACAGCGAGGGCAACGAGGTCCCCATCGACGACAAGCGGGTCAAGCCATTCCTCAACCCGGTCTACCTGATGAGCGACTCGGGCGCACGCGGTAACGTGAGCCAGCTGATGCAGCTGGCGGGCATGCGCGGCCTGATGGCCAAGCCCAGCGGCGAGATCATCGAGACGCCCATCCGCGCCAACTTCCGCGAGGGCCTCAAGATCCTCGAGTACTTCTCTTCAACCCACGGCGCCCGTAAGGGTCTGGCCGACACGGCGCTCAAGACGGCCGACGCCGGCTACCTCACCCGCAAGCTGTGCGACGTTGCGCAGTCGGTGATCATCACCGAGCACGATTGCGGCAGCAAGCGTGGCATCTCCAAGCGTGCCATCTACAAGGGTGAGCAGATCGACGTGGCGCTGCGCGACCAGATCGTCGGTCGTGTCAGCCGCAACGACGTCAGCGACCCGCGGACCGGCGAGGTGCTGTGCCGCGAGAACGAGATCATCACGCTCGCAACGGCCAAGCGGATCGAGGACACGGGCCTGAAGGAGATCGTGGTCCGCTCCCCGCTCACCAGCGAGAGCAAGACCGGTTGCTCGGTGCTCGACTACGGCCTGGACATGTCGACGGGCAAGCCCGTCGAGCCGGGCATGGCGGTGGGCATCATCGCCGCTCAGTCGATCGGCGAGCCGGGCACGCAGCTGACGATGCGCACGTTCCACACGGGCGGCATCGGCTCGCTGACGGTGCTCGACAGCGAGATCAAGTGTTCCACCGGCGGTATCGTCCAGATCCGTGAGTGCCGCGAGGTGCCCACGACCGACGACGACGGCCACGAGGTCATGGTCGCCCTGAAGCGCAACGGCGAGATCGCCGTCATGGACGCCAAGGGCCGCGAGCTCGAGAAGTACAAGGTCCCCTACGGCTCGTTCATCCTCACCAAGAACGGTGCAGAAGTGAAGCGCGGCGACAAGCTGGTCCGCTGGGACCCGCACCGCACGCCGATCCTCGCCGAGAAGTCGGGCATCGTCCACTACATGGACATCGAGTCCGGCGAGACGGTGCGCGAGGAGGACAGCAAGAGCGGCAAGGGCAAGGACCTGGTGGTGATCGAGCACAAGGGCGAGAAGCACCCGCAGATCCAGATCATGGACGCCAACGGCAGCATCCTTGACTTCCACTACCTGCCCGCCAAGGCGCGTATCGAAGTGAAGGACGGCCAGAAGATCGAGTCTGGCCAGATGCTCGCCCGCCAGCCGCGCGGCGCATCGGGAACCCAGGATATCGTCGGTGGTCTGCCCCGAGTGACCGAGATCTTTGAGGCCCGCAAGCCCAAGGACCCGGCGACGATGGCGGAGATCACCGGGCGCATCGAGATTCACAGCGACAAGCGCAAGGGCAAGATGACCATCCGCGTTGTCAGCGACTCGGGCATCGAGAAGGACCACCACGTCCCGCAGGACAAGCACGTGCTCGTCCACACCGGCGACTACGTGACCGCCGGCGACCCGCTGATCGAGGGCCCGCTCGACCCGAAGGACATCCTCCGGATCAAGGGTGAGGAGGCGTTGTACGTCTACATGCTCGACGAGGTCCAGGCCGTGTACCGTGCCCAGGGCGTGTCGATCAACGACAAGCACATCGAGGTCATCCTCTCGCAGATGCTCCGCAAGATCCGCATCGAGAACCCCGGTGACACGAACCTGCTGCCGTTTGACGTTGTGGACAAGGTCGAGTTCAAGCGCCAGAACCAGGAAGCGGCCGAGAAGGTCAGCGTCGTCGATGCCGGCGGCACCGACCTGCCCGTCGGGCAGATGGTCAGCAAGACCGAGGTGCGCGAGGCCAACGCGCGTGCCGAGGCCGCGGGCAAGGACACCTGCAAGGTGAAGAAGGCCAAGCCGGCCACCGGGCGCACGCTGCTGCTGGGCGTCACCAAGGCGTCGCTCCAGAGCGAGTCGTTCCTCTCGGGCGCATCGTTCCAGGAGACGACCAAGGTGCTTACCGAGGCGGCTCTGCGCGGAGCGGTCGACAACCTCGTCGGCCTGAAGGAGAACGTGCTGCTGGGTCACCTGATCCCCGCGGGCACCGGCTTCCGTCCGTACCAGGCGATGAAGGTCGCCAGCCACGGCGAGGCGATCGAGATGGAGGTTGACGAGGAGGAGATGCTCGCGGAGGCCGCTGTCGAGGCCGAGCGCCTCGGCGCTCCCAAGAGCGAGCCGCTGGGCATGCCGCAGGTGCAGGTGCCGGGCATGATGATGGGCGAAGGCCAGACCAACTGAGCCTCGGCCGAACTTGAGATTCCCCAAACGCCCGGGAGGCCGCCTCCCGGGCGTTTTTCACTCCGCCTGATCGGGAACGCCGGGAGGACCGGCCGCGCGCTCTGCTTCGGCGCGGCGCCGCGCTTCGGCCATGATCTCGTCCTGTTCCTCCGGAGTCAGCAGGGGCAGCGATGTTGCGCCGGTCGCGATGACCTTCCGCACGTACGGCTCACACGTGCCGCAGCCCTGGCAGCAGTGGGTGGCCTCACGGATCTGCTCGAACGACTCCCCTTGCTTCGCCAGCGCGGCGATCGCCCAGAACGGGACCTCGTGGCATACGCACCGGTTGACCATGCGTGTTGATTCTTGGCAGGCCGCTCAGCGCCCGCCGAAGAGCGTGTTATCGTCACGTTCGCCCGGCCAGCCGAGCAGCGCATCTTGCGCGGGGGTGCCGTACAGGCCGCTCGACCAGGTGAACGCGCGCGGCACCGAATCAACGTGCCCGTCAAGCCACGCCGCGGCGGCAAGGCCGGGCGCGCTCTTGGAGCGGCCGGAGTGGTGCCGGAAGTGAATGGACGGTTCGGGCCTCTGTGAGGGATCGCCCGGCCAGCGTCTCGGCTCGGTGAACGAGTACTCGATCAACCCGGGCGTGCCGTTACCGGCGAAGAACGCCGCATCAGCAAACGCGATCACCGCAGAGGGGTTGGCGAACGCGGCGACGGGTGCGCCGCTGCGGTCGGTCTCGACGAGCCACGCCGGGCCGGCCCAGCGTCCACGCACGCCGACAAAGGCGTTGTTGTAGCCGTAGCCGCCGCAACCACGTTCAAACGCCGCTGCGCTGGAGGCGGTGGACGGGGCGAACGAGCCGCACCGCCGCACCGACTGCCCGCCCACTCCGCCGAGATAGCCGCTCAGCGGCCCGCCCTCGCTGTCGAACGGGAGCGAGAGCGAAGCGCGCGCGCCGAACCAGCGAGTGCGGTTCGCCAGATAGTCGGGCGCCCCGGGTGCGTAGCTGCTCCGGTTGTCGCCCGCGTAGAGGTCGCTCGCGAGGGCGAGCTGGCGGAGGTTGCTCGAGCACGCCGCGGCCCGCCCGGCCTCGCGAGCGCCCGCGAGCGCCGGCAGCAGCAGCCCCGTCAGGAGCGCGACCACCGCGCAGCAGCAGAGCACCTCGACCAGCGTGAAGCCGCTGGGTCTGATGGCGCAGCCGGAGTGTCGGGCGGTTGGTCGCATCAGTCTCCCGAGAAGAACCAGTCGATCATGACGATGAAGTCGTTGTTGTCCCAGACGCCATCGGCCCCGGCAACTCCCCCTTGAGACGCCGCATCGGCGAGAGGGCTCTGGCGGAAGAACAAGTCGATGAACACAATGAAGTCGTTGTTGTCGAGCACGCCATCGGGCCCGACCATTCCACCTTGGGAGCCGAGGTCAGCGAGCCTGCGGCTGCGAACTTCTGCCACCGCGCAGATCTCGGTAGACGTTTCACCAAGCGCACCGCGAACCATGTGCACACCGGTGCGCACCCTGACAAAGTCGATCCTGTCAAGCCCCGGCGATGTGCCGTCGGCGGCGACGGCGTCGCTGATATTGATGGCCTCGCCACCGCCGCTGAACCGCGTAATCGCCGTCAGATGCGGGTGTGACGGCACGGTGT
>JAUXUZ010000550.1 GCA_030680655.1 Phycisphaerales bacterium | reverse complement strand
CCAGCTTGCCGTCGGCACCGATCAGTTCCGACACCTGCACGTTCAAATCCAGTTCGCCGGCGGACTGCCCGCCGATGGTGGCGCCCGTGAACCCGATCACGTCCACACCCTTGACCAGGTCCTTGGCGATCACACCCAGCGTCACCTGGCGCACCACCAGCGCCTCCGGTGCGCCGGCAGCGCCGTCCGCCCCGGTCCGCGTGATCGTTCCCACCACATCGCCCGAGGTCATCGCCGAAACCTCGAGCCTCGCGCCGCTCCATTGGCTGCGCTCTCCACCGGTTGGGACATCGAGCGAATCGATCGACACCGTCGCGCCGGGCCACCTTGTGATCGACACGCCGGCACCGGTGAGCGCCGCGGCCACGCTCGGCACTCTCTCAACAAAGGCCAGACTCTTGAGCGCCAGCGTTCCCTTGCGTGTAGCGCGAACGCGTGAGTCGGCGCCGACGCCGTCGGACTTGATCCCCAGGTCGGCCGTCGCGTTGGGTGACGCCAGCTGCAAGTCAGCGTCCAGCGCGGCCAGCGTGCCCTTCACCTTCACCGACGCATCGGCGGTCTTGCCGAGTGCGCTCGACAGCAGGCCCCCCTGGCCCGCGAGCGCATCGATGAGGTTGATCGGCGCACCCTTGGCATCGATCGTCGCGTCAACGCTCGCCTTCTCCGCCGCCAGCGCCCCGCCCTGCACAAACCCGTCGACCGACGCCGCGGCCTTGAGTGAACCGGTCATCGGACCGTCGAGGGTCTCGCCGAACTCAGCGCCGAGCTGCACCTTGGCCGTCGCCGTGCCCGCCATTGAAACGACAACCGATCCCTTCAGCTGCTTCATCGCCGCGCGGCCGACCTCGGCGCCGGCGCTGTCCTTCTCTGTATACGTCGCGTCGATGCCGTTCACATCGAGCGAGAGGCTCATCGGTGGAAGCACTATGGCACCGCCGCTCCCCTTGGGCCCCTTCGGCGCTGCCGGTGTCTTGCCCGCGAGGGCCCGCTCGAGGTTCGTTGTCGCTGTGCCCGACGCGTTGACGGTCCGCACCACGTCGATGCGTCCGCTCACCTTGGCGGTTCCAAGGTCGCTCAGCCCGCCCAAGACTCTCCAGATGCCCAGGCTGCTCTCAAGATCGAACGAGCCCACGAGCTTCCCCTCGGGATCGCGCAGCTCAAGCCCCTTCACCGTCACCGGTCCGCCCCAGCCGACGCTCGCGCTCGCAACCTTGACCGAGCCGGCGATGCTATCGGCCGCGGCAGACTCGATGATCCCCGGCGCCCTGGCGCTGGCGATGATCGGGATCAGCACGTAGCCGCCGGCGACCAGCACCACCAGACCGACACCCCCGCCGATGGCCGCACGCTTGAGCCATGACTTCTTCTTCGCGCCGACGCCGGTATCTGCTGCCGCCATAGAAAGCTCCTTCGATCAGTGGGCGCGTGCACCGCGCCCTCACCTTCACAGTATTCGCCCGACATCCGCTGCGCGATGATGCGCAGGCCCACAATCGGCGATGTTTCCACGCCGGGACCGGTGTACGGCAGAACAGGAAGGCAACAAACGTGCAGCCGGCGCGGCCCCTGGAATGAAAAGCCCCGGCGTGTCGCCGGGGCTTGCAGGGTCGTTACGTGCGTTTCAATTCAGGTCGAGGCGGTGCCGCTGGCGGTCTCCGCCGCGGGCGGCGGAGCGGTGTCGGGGTTGTCCGAGGCCCTGACCTTCGGCGGCGTGGGCTCGCCCGCCGGCTCAAAGTAGAGGTGGTCCTCTTCCTTGCCCTCGGCGTCGGCCTTGCGCGTCACCGCCACCGACTGGCCGCCCTGGATTTGCCCGCCCAGCAGCATCTCGCTCAGCGGGTCCTCCAGGAACTGCCCGACCGCGCGGCGCAGCGGACGCGCACCAAAGTCGGGGCTGTACCCCTTCTCGATGAGGAAGTCCTTGGCCTTCTGGTCGAGGGTGAGCGCCACGCCCTGCTGCTGGATACGCAGGCTCAGCTTGTTCACCTCAAGGTCAACGATGCCGATCAGGTCCTCGCGCGACAGCGGACGGAAGACCACGACGTCGTCGAGACGGTTGATGAACTCGGGCCGGAAGAACCGCTCCACTTCCTTCATCAGGATCGTCTTGATGTTGTCGAAGTTGCCCTGCTCGGCCTTCTTCTGGAAGCCGAACCCGCCGCCGCCCTTGATCAAGTCGGCGCCGATGTTGCTGGTCATGATCACGATGGTGTTGCGGAAGTCGACGTTGCGCCCGAACGAGTCGGTGAGGCGACCCTCTTCCATGATCTGCAGCAGCATGTTGAACACGTCGGGGTGCGCCTTCTCGACCTCGTCGAGCAGGATCACGCTGTACGGACGGCGACGGACCCGCTCGGTGAGCTGGCCGCCCTCCTCGTACCCCACGTAGCCGGGGGGCGCGCCCACCAGACGGCTCACGTTGTGCTTCTCCATGTACTCGCTCATGTCCAGGGTGATCAGCGCATCCTCGTCGCCGAACATGAACTCGGCGATGGCCTTGGCGACCAGCGTCTTGCCCACGCCCGACGGACCGCAGAAGATGAACGACCCGGCCGGACGCTTGGGGTCCTTCAAACCAGCGCGGCTGCGCCGGATGGCCTTGGCGATCGCCGTGATGGCCGCGTCCTGCGACACCACCTTCTTGTGCAGCTCCTTCTCAAGATCGAGCAGGCGCTGCGCCTCCTCCTTCTTGAGCCGCTTGAGCGGGACGCCCGTCATCTTGCTGATGACCTCGGCGATCACCTCTTCGTCAACCGTGCCGGCGGACTGCTGAGCCTTCTCACGCCACTCCTTCAGCACGGTGTCCTTCTGCTTCTTGAGCTGCTCGGCCCGGTCGCGGAGCTCCGCCGCACGCTCGTAATCGGCCGAGCGCACCGCGTCCTCCTTCTCAACGTTGAGCTTCTCGATGTCGGCCTCAACGTCCGCCAGGCTCGGCGGCTTGGTCATGCTCTTGAGCCGCACCCGCGCACCCGCCTCGTCGA
>JAUXUZ010000545.1 GCA_030680655.1 Phycisphaerales bacterium | reverse complement strand
CCACCTCATCCAGCACCTCCTCATCGAGCAGCTCCCGCTCATCGAGAGCATGTTCAGCGTCGAGTTCGCCAAGTTCCGCGACGCACTCCGACCCGCCAGTGGCTTCCAGAGCGTCCAGTTCCGCCAGATCGAGTTCCTCTGCGGCAAGAAGGACCCGAAGATGCTGCAGCTGGTAGGCGAGGACGCCGCTGCGAAGGATGAGATGGCGAGGTATCTAGGGAAACCAACAATCTACGACCACTTCCTCTGGCACCTCTCGCGCGAGGACGGCAACGTTTTCAACATTCCCGCCGGCTACCTCAAAGGTGCACGTGACACCACGCAGCCTCACGAGCTGAACAACGACCTCGTCAACTCACTCGAAGTCCTCTACCGGATCCACGACGACGCGCAGCGCGCAGGCAAGACCGAGCGCTACTACCCCCAGTTCCGCGTCGCCGAGCACATGCTCGCCTTCGACGAGAAGTTCTCCATCTGGCGCTTCCACCACGTCAAGATGGTCGAGCGCATGATCGGCACCCTCGGCGGCACCGGCGGCTCCAGCGGCGCGCGCTACCTCGCCAGCACCGTCGAACGCTCCTTCTTCCCCGACATCTGGGCCGTCCGTTCGCGCCTCGGCGGCGGCGACTACACCTCCTCGCCAAACCCGGGCCCCAACGCTCCCAGCGCTCCCGCCGCGCCACGCAGCGGTGGCGGCTGCCCCATGGGCTTCTCCTCATGAGCGAAACACTCACCAACTTCATCAACGGCAAGCACGTCGCGCCGAAGTCGGGCCAGTACCTCGACCTCGTCGAGCCCGCCACCGGCTCGGTCATCGCACGCGTCCCCGACTCAAACGCCGATGATGTAGACGCCGCGGTAAAGGCCGCCGCGGCCGCGTTTCCCGCGTGGAGCACGACACCCGCGATCGAACGCTCGCGCATCATCATGCGTATCGGCGCACTCGTCGAAGCCAACCTCGGCCGCCTCGCCGCCGCCGAGAGCCGCGACACCGGCAAGCCCGTCTCGTTCGCCAGCACCGTCGATATCCCCCGCACCGCCACCAACTTCAACGCCTTCGCCGCCATGATCATCGGCAGCGCGAGCGAGTTCCACGCCTTCGAAAAGGGCGGCGTTCCCGGCGCGCTCGACGTCGGCGGCTTCAACTACACCCTGCGCAAGCCCCGCGGCGTCGCCGGGCTCATCTCACCGTGGAACCTGCCGCTTCACCTGCTCACCTGGAAGATCGCCCCAGCGATCGCCACCGGCAACCCCGTCGTCTGCAAGCCCAGCGAGGTCACCCCCACCACCTCGCACATCCTCTGCGACCTGCTCAATGAAGCCGGCATCCCGCCCGGCGTGGTCAACATGGTCCACGGCCGCGGCCAGACCGCCGGCGCAGCGCTCGTGACCCACCCCGATGTCCCCACAATCTCGTTCACCGGCTCGACACCCGTGGGCAAGTGGATCGGCAAAGAGTGCGGCGACCGCCTCAAACGATGTTCGCTCGAACTCGGCGGCAAGAACCCATTCGTCGTCTTCGCCGATGCTGACCTCCCCGCCGCCCTGCCCACCGCGGCCCGCGCCGCCTTCGCCAACCAGGGCCAGATCTGCCTCTGCGGCTCGCGTTTGCTGCTGCACGAGTCGATCGCCGACGAGTTTGTCAAGCACCTCGTCACCTGGGCCAACCAGTTGAAGCCGGGTGACCCCGCCGATCCCGCCACCAAGTTCGGTGCGCTCACCGGCGCGGCCCATCTTGAGAAGGTCGATTCGTTCGTGAAACTCGCCCGTGACCTTGGCGGCCGCGTGCTCGCCGGCGGCGCACGCGTCGATCCGGCCGACCTCCCCGCCCGCTGCAAGGGCGGCTCGTTCTACCAACCCACGGTCATCGATGGCCTCGACCCCACCTGCCGCGTCGAGCAGGAAGAGATCTTCGGCCCCGTCGTCACCATCCAGCGCTTCAAGACCGACGACGAAGCCGTCGCCCTCGCCAACGGCACCGCCTACGGCCTCGCCGCCACGATCTTCACCCGCGACCTCAACCGAGCCCACTCGGTCGCCGCCCGCATCGACGCCGGGCTCGTCTGGATCAACTGCTGGATGGTCCGCGACCTC
>JAUXUZ010000537.1 GCA_030680655.1 Phycisphaerales bacterium | reverse complement strand
CGCCTCGTCCGCACGCTCTGCGACAACTGCAAGCGTCCCATCAAAGTCACACCCGGCCAGGCCTCGCGCATCGGCAAGTACCTCGGGCCCAGCGGCGAGGTGTTCGTCCCCGTCGGCTGCGGCATGTGCTTCAAGACCGGCTACCGCGGCCGCAAGGCGATGTTCGAACTCCTCGACGTCAACGATGAACTCCGCGATGTGATCCTCAAAGACCCGTCGATCGCCGCCATCAAGCGCGTCATCGAGAAGGGGCTCTTCACCACGCTGGTCCAGAGCGGCTGGGGCCTCGCCGGCAAGGGTGTCACCGACCTCGACGAGATCGAACGCGTCTGCGGCACCGGGGCCTGATTGCGCCGCGCCTTGGACCGCGGCAGCGGTCATATGAAATAGCCGGGGGTCAGGCGGTCCTCCGCCGCCACCCCCGGAAAGCCACCAACGAATCTCCCCTTCATCAGCCCCGCAGGGTGGAGGCCGAAGGCCGGATCGTTTGCCGCCCGGAGAAGAAGAAGGCCCAGGCCTTTTTTTGATAACGCCGTGCTTTCGGGAGCGGAGCGCACGAAAGCCGGAAGTGAAGCAGCCTCTGCGCAGCAGACTTCAAACGCCTTTGGCGTGGACGGTTCCGCCCCCCCGTCGCATGACGCACAAGAGCCCCCACGTGAGGCAGCACAGGGCAGGCCGCAAGAACGCCAAAGTCCCGATGCGGCCTTCAGTGCCGCGCTCCCGCTATTGTTTAATGCTCTGTGTCGGGAAATGTGCCGGCGGCCACTGCTTGCTCACCTCGACACCGTGCTGATATCCCTGAGGGGGAGACGGCACGTTCATGTCACCCAGCGCACGCCCGAGTAGCCGCTTTTGCTCAAACGTCAAAGCTCGCCACCCAACCTTGGGATTTGCATCCATGACCGTGGCAGCGTTCTGGCAGAACTGCAACGGAGACTCGGGGTACTGCACGTACGACGAGATGGCGACGCGCTGCCCGGCCATCTCGAGAAAGTTCCCGTTGCTGTCGATTCCGCCGGCCATTTTCACGTATGGGTAAGCGCGTTCAAGCGCACCGCGAATGTCGAGCTCGGGCGGGATCTGATCGAAGGGCCCGTCGAAATAGGAATTGCTGCGGACCGCCTCTTCATGGACGCCAACAAGCACCCACCGCTCGTCAGTCCTGTAGAAAATAAAGCGGGATTCCTGGCCGATGAGAAACTCGTGCGTTCCAACCGTGTGCCGGTAGAATCCTTCGGGTGCGGGCGCAGACTCGTTGAGCACGTAGAACAGATCGCCCGTTTCCTCGCGATACACCAGCCCCAGCCCCACGCCGGACTCGTCGAGGATGCCGCTGATAAGACGCTCGCCATCGAGCATGCGGACAATGCCGGGCTGCTTCCAAGCCGCCGGTAGGATGAACGAGCGTGAAATACCGCGCCAGGTCAGATCGACGACAACACCCAAGTCGGTCTCGCGTCGCGTGATGGTCAACCCATCCTTCGCATCGAACGGCCGAGCCTGAACTTCGCTCTGGTCGTACCGATTGAAGTAGCCAACCCACAGACGTTCGGGCGTCTCGACGAAGCGGAAGTTGCCCGCCACCAGGCGGCCGCCGAGAGGAAACTGGTAGTAGAAGTACTGCTCGGTCGGGTAAACGACGGCCGTCTCCGGCGTGCTGAGGAGAATGAAGCTGAGCACGCTTGCAGGATCATCGAAAGACAAACCCGCCTGCTCAGCGGCGACAGAAGGTGACGCCGTGCCCATTCCTACATCTTGGTTCGGCACCGGCATGTGCCGATGAACCGTCGAGGGATTGGCGTTGTCCAGCCAGCGAGACTCCAGCCACCGCTGATTGAACGTGACCTTGCCGGCGTCAGTCCGTGACCCTGCGACCACCGGCGCAACCGATGTGCTCGCACACCCCGCGGCCAACACCGCGATGAAGAACAACGCCACCTCCATGCCTGCACGGCGGAAGGGGCGAGACGGAACCTCATTCACGCTGCATACTCCTGCGGGACCACTCGGGCCACTTCACCAGTTTATCAGTTGGCCGGAGGCCGGGGAATCGGGATCATGGGGATGAACTCTTGAAGCGTCGTCATCCAGCTGTGACCCGCCGGGAAAAACTGTGTGGGCGGGTTCCAAAAGGGTAAAGGGACCTGCTGCGGGGCGTGCCAGTTCTTGGTGACGTCAAGGTCGTGGTTGGCGGGCCACCCGCGGTAGCCGGGCGGCCAGTTCATCGACAGCGCTCGGCCGTGCGTCGCGGGCCAGGAGATGCTGTTGGCGACAAGATGCGATAGCCACGTCCGTGAGATGTGCACCACGTGGTTCGGCGGCCACTTGGCGCTCTGATGGACCGCGTGCACATCCCAACCCCAATGGGCGGAGTGTTCATAGAGGTGGTTGGGTGGGTAGCCTTGACTGACCGTACTCGTGTGCTCGATCCAACTCCTGGAGATATTCCCCAAGTGGGCGTTCGGCCAGAGCGTGCTGATGGCGGTCTGGTGCGTGGTCGGCGCCAGCTGGCTCAGCCCGGTGGTGTGGTCCGGAAGCCGCGGGTTCCCCGTCGCGTGCGAGGCGGCCACGATGTGGTTCGCGGGCCACTGCATCGAGGTATCGCGGGTGTGCGCGTTTGGCCAGAGCCGGGTAAAACTACCCTGGTGCTCCGGGGGCCACGTCATCGACAGGTTGATGTGGTGGGTTGCGGGCACGAGGTCCTGTGAGATGTCGCGTGTGTGCGTCGGGATCGTGTCGCTGACCCAGGACCAATGGTGGTGAGGCGCGTAGGGCGTGCCCTCGGGGCGGGTCCACGAGCGCGAATAGCCCCAACTGTGGTTGGCGGGCCACTCGGTGCTGGTGCTGCCGACGTGGCCCGGCACCGGCGGTAAACTGTTGGGTTCGCCCTTGCGCCATTCCACCGACGACGAGTAGTAGTGATTGGCGGGCCACTGCGCCTGGCTTGTCGCCTGGTTGTGGGCATCGGCGGGAGGGATGCCGGGATGGGTGTGCCAATCGAAGCTGACGATGACGTTGTGGGGCGCGGCCACCATCTGACGCAGGTTCTCGATCCCCACCTCCACCGCCCACCCCATCCGCGCAAACACGGCCTGGGCTAGGTCCATCGGCATGTCGCCGTCGTGCAGCTGCGCATTCATGTCGTCGAGCACCTTCGTAAAATCGTCCAGCGTCAGCTGCCCGTCCCCGTTCGTGTCGGCGAGCTTCAAGTCGGGGAACTGCTTGTTGAGCTCCGCCGCGACGAGCAGCGCGTCGTTGAGCGAAACCTGGCCGTCCCCGTCGGGGTCCGACATCGTTGAGATGACGACCTGCCGGATAGAGAGAAGCCCGTCGGCAGCGGTTATGACGCCGTCGTTGTCCAGGTCGATGATCGGCTGCGCGTACACCTTGTCGTACACCGCGAGCAGGATGTCGATGTCGGTCACAACGCCGTCGTTGTTGTAGTCCGTCGAGGACATGGAGGACTTGAGAACCGACGCCTGCCCCCGCAACTCCATGAAGTCGGTGATCGGGACCCGCACGGGGCCTTGCGCCAGACAGGTTCCGGCAGATGAAAGCAGAAGGAAGATAGTCGTTTGCTTCAGCATCACTGCTCCAATAAGTGGATTGACAGCAACACTAACAGAGTATTCCGTCACTGTCAAGGCCCAAGTCCGGCCAAGTGCAACTCTCTCCAAAGCAGCCCGCTTGGCGAACAAAGTTGACCTCGTCTTCTCACTCTCAGGCCCGTTTGTCGCTCAAACAGGCCTGATTGACTCTTCAGCAGGCCTGCTCAACTCTCAGGCAGGCGGCGGGTGGCCGGGCCGAGGCCGAGCGGATCGGGTGGCACGGTCAAGCCTGCTTTGGGGCTTGGCCGTGGAGTGGGAACGCTAAGCACACGGCCAACGCAAAGCCGTTGACCGTGCCACCCGGTTTGAAGAGTCAGTGGCGCGGGCCCGGCCACCCGCCGATCCGACAACCCCGTCCTATTTGTACCTGATCGCCGTACCGGTAGCCCACAGCCATCCGTTGGGGTTCACACCGCTATTGCTAAGGACAACTGCTTGCGCACCCAGCGGCGCCGCTTTCTCTCGGAGCGCGTTGTGCATCTTCGCGGTGTCGCCCGGGTCCCAGTCTCTCGTCGAGATTGTCGCAATTTCTGTGAAACTGCGGTCCCGTGGAACGACGGTGAGGATCTCAACATCATCGGCGCGAGTCGCGGGAAAAACCTCCTTGCCCGTTTTGGTAACGTCCACGTACTGGCATGACCCCGACGACAATGCAGCGGCCAACAAGAGGGATAGGGCAAACTTCTTCTTCATGCGGTTCCTTCACTTGTACCGAATGGCTGATCCGATGATCCGGTTGTATGTACCCGTTGTCTCTGATGCCCAGTGTGCGTCCTTTGCCCTGCTGCCTCCCGCGTGAACGACGATCACGGCATCGGCACCCACTTCGGCCGCCTTGCGCTGCATGTCCTTGGACGTTTCACCTCGCGACTGAAACTCTGCGATGATCTCATACGAGCGAGCCGGTGGCGAGGACAGTACTTCAACTTGCTCAGTAGGCCGGGCGGGATACCGCTCAGTGGCAAAGTACCTCGCAGCTTGGTCTGATGCGCAACCGGACCCCAGCGAGATAGTCGCGGCGATGAACGCGATGCTGACGCCATTTATTCGTCCACGCATCGTTAAAGTGTACAAAGATGGCGCGGAGAGTGCAATAGGGGTGCGTGGTACTGAAGGTGGGTCGTTTGAGCCGGCTTCAGTATCCCTTGCGCCCTTGGCCCCCATGGGTCTGGGCAAGAGCGATCTCCGGCCACCTGAACCGCCAGAGCCCCGACCCCATCCTAAAAAAAGGCCTCGAAGGTATGAGCGACGAGCGATGAGCCGTGCGCACGGGAGCGGAGCGCACGGGAGCCGGAAGGAAAAGCAGGCAGGTTGAAAACCTGCCCCACAGTCACGAGTGCGGCGCTCGCGGGTTCCCCTGTGCTGCCTGCGGGTTCCTGTGCGTCGTTCGCGGATTCCTCTTACCCGCGTGCGGATTCCCCGGGGTTGCTCGCGGGTTCCTCCGACCGCCCGGCGGGTTTCTCTGCGCAGCTCGCGGGTTCCTCCAAGCCGCAGAAACGAGCAGGCGGGGCGGTTTATCCGGCCTGTGACGGGGCTGCGCGGTGGTTAGCGGGTCTTTCGCGGGTCTTGGGGAAAGGGAGGGGTGCGATAACCGGGGGGGGGGACGAACGAGGGGAAGAAAGTCACTTTATTTTCCTGCAGCCGTCAAGGACGGGTGCGATCCCGCCGATCGCTGGTTGGTCCCCGTTCCAGAATCGCTCGTTCTCTTTCACCCCCCACCCTCCATACAGGAGCGCCCCGATGTCGAATCAAGTTCCGCCCTCTGCCGATGCACTCTTCCGCGCCTGGGTCGCCTCGCACGCCAACACGTGGGAGGATGCGACCACCATCGGGCTCAGCGCAGCCCAGCGCACCGCGTACGTCGCCTCAGCCGATGACCTGGCGAAGAAGTGGAACGAGCTCACGGAGGCGGAGGCCGCGCTGGGCAAGGCGCGGCTCGCGTGGCGCGAGCAGAAGGCCGATACCCGCTCGCTCACGATGGACGACCTGGGGATCATCCGCCGCTTCGCGCTGACGCAGAGCAACCCCGCCAACATCTACCTCGATGCGGACATCCCCGCACCGAAGACGCCCGTCGGGAACGTGCCCCCCGGCCAGCCGTTCGAGGTCAAGGCGACGCTCAACACCAACAACGGCAACCTCAAGCTCATCTGGAAGTGCAACAACCCCGCGACGACGACGGGCACGGTCTACATCGTCAAGCGCCGCGTGGGCTCAACCGGCGCGTGGATTCAGGCCGGCATCACGTCCACCCGTTCGTTCCTCGACACCGATGTGCCCACCGCGGCGGTGGTGCAGTACCAGATCACCGCGCAGCGCAGCAACATCAACGGCACGCCGAGCCAGGCCGTCAGCATCGCCTTCGGCCACGGGGCCGACGGCGAGGCGTTTGTCAAGAGCGTGAAGATCGCGGCGTAAGCAGCTTCACCACAGAGACACAAAGACACAGAGAAGAGAGAGAGAAGACTGTGTCAGATGCAGACTCCAGAGCCCCGGGCACGATGCTCGGGGCTTTTCTCTTTGCCTTTCTCTGTGACTCTGTGTCTCTGTGGTGAAACGCCTTGCGGCCTTCACGCCTTGAGCGCGGCCCGCGCGGTCGCCACATCGGGGTAGAGGTCAAAGAGCTCATCCAGCCGCGTGAAACGCAGGCTCTGGTTGATCCCCTTCACCGCGCCGGCGATCACGACGCGCCCGGCCGCGCCGCTCGCCTCGGTCTCAACCCGCACCGTCTTGCGGAAGGTGATCAGCTCGCCGATGCAGATGCTCGTGAGCAGCTCAAGGCCCGTGAAGTCAAAGACCACGCGGCGCGGGCGGCCCGCGGCGATCCCGTTGAGCAGCATCTCAAGCTGGTCGGCCTCGGCCATGCCGGCGGTGCCGGCCAGGTGCACGATCACACCGTCGATGTCGGGGGCTGCGGTCGTAGTTGCTCGGAGCACGTCGTGGCCTCCCTGCGGTGACATCGGTCAAGCCGGTGGTGAGACCGGCTGAGAGGGAGAAAAGTAGCACCGCCGATCGGCGCGAACGGCTACACCCGCGTCCCGCCACCGCTCGCGTGCGCCTCCTCCACCGTGCGGAAGCACTGGAAGAGCGCCGAGACACGCGTGAACCGCATCGACTTGACGATCGGCTCGGGCACGCACGCCATCACCACCGTCCCGCCGCGGTGGAGCACGCGTGCGCGGAAGCCGACCAGCACACCGATCGCCAGGCTCGTCAGGATGTCCAGCCCGCGCAGGTCGAACACCACCCGGCGCGGCTTGGCGACCTCCACGCGTTCCAGGGCTTCCTCGAGCACGGCATCACTGTGGATATCCGCCGAGCCACGCAACGCCACAACCACCACCCCGTCTGGTGCCTGCGGCCCCGCGTGCACGGTCAGTTTCGTCGCGTTGTCGTGAGCGTGGGTCATGAGAATCCCCTGTTCTCTCCTCACACGAACCATGCTAGCGACCTTGCCCTGTAACGTGCGGACTAACCGAAAACGCCCTGTGCACCGCAAAGAGGGGGGTGGAGGGGGGGTGGAGGGGGGGTGGGG
>JAUXUZ010000112.1 GCA_030680655.1 Phycisphaerales bacterium | reverse complement strand
GGAGGGGGGTGTTCAAGACAGGGTTCCCCATTGCCTTACCCCAACAGCCTCCTTCTCTCTGCACTTCTTCTCTGTGCCCTCTGTGTCTCTGTGGTAAAAACGGTCTTTCCAGCCTCCAATCGCGGCTTTGGACCGGCCAGCCCCCCGCGCGGGCTCTCCACCGCCGGTGCTGAAGCGTCCACCGCCGATGCTGAACGACCCATCGCCGGTGCTGAACGCTCCACCGCCGATGCTGGATGATCCACCGCCGGTGCTGAAGCGTCCACGGCCGGCGCTGAACGACCCATCGCCGATGCTGAACGCTCCTCCACCGATGCTGGGCCTTCCACCGCCGATGCTGAAGGCTTCACCGCCGATGGTGGACGGCTCATTTTGAAATGAAGGCTTCGCGTTTTGCCTTAACGAGCCCCAAGCGTCAGCGCGGGGTACGCCCATGAGCCGCGCCGGCGTCCGAGCGTTTTCGGACGGTGCCAATTGCCCGGTGCCGCCTGCCTTCGACCGCGAAGCGGTCATATGAAATAGCCGTTGGTTGAGGCGGTCCTCCGCCGACACCACCGGAAAGCGGAAGTGCCGCAACCCTTCAACAGCCGCGCAGCGTGCAGGCCGAAGGCCGGATCTCGATGTTCGACTCGGAAACGGAGATGCATTGGCGGTGCTGCCGCCCCCGCACCCCCGCCGGAGCAAGACACTCGGGCAAGTCTCAAAGCAGCCTTGCCCGTGCCACCCAACGCAGCGGGCTTGCCCCGGCCACCGGCCGCACTCGGGGCATGTGCGGTTGTGGGTGCCGGAGAGGTCGTAGCCGCAGGTCTGGCAGTCTGCGCGGGTGCGCCAATTGGATGGGCGGTGGAGCCAGTGCCCGATGAGCCGCCAGAGAGAGCCTAGAAGGCGATTGACGCGCCGATCGTGTAGATGACCTCTGTGCGCTCACCGTTGTTGAACGACTGGGCGGCGTCTCCCAGGAAGACGGCTTGTACGCCAGCGCTGACCGCCCAATCTCCCCACGCAGAGCCGAGCTTCAGCGGCACGGATGCCTTTGCACCCACGCTCGCGAATCCGAAAGTGTCGTTCTCGCCGGCCATCCCTTCGTAGTAGTTGCTCAGGCTCAGCCCAACGCTTGCTGGAAAGGAGACCGCGACTGCTTCGGCGAGACCAGCATCAAACGAGAATCCAGGGGCGATGCCCAGTTGGAGATACGCGCCCTTTCGTCCGCCATCAGCCGCGTTGGCACCCGATTCAAACGCGAGCGCCACGGTGGGCTTGAGCGACCATGCGCCGAGGAGTTCTGTGTCGTCGAAGGAGGCCGTGAGGCCAACTTCCTCGATCGTGCCGAACGCGCCCGATGGGCTGGTATAGAAGGAGTACCGTGCTTCAAAGGTCCATTTGCCGGTGGAAATAGCTACCCCCGCATATACGTCAAACTCGTACCAGTTCTCGAGAAACCCGTCGCTCGTCGTTGCGCCGGTGGCCACGCCATGGAAGGAGTTCCAGAGACCGAACTTCAGCGAAACAGTCGTACTCTCCGCGCGGAATACGTCCAGGCTCAAGTCGGCGTAGGGCTGCGCGATCAGCCCCGAGTCTTCCTGCCGGAACCCTCGGAAGTAGTACGCGGACGTGATCTCATTGCCAAGCGTCAGGTGAAGCCGCGACGGGTCCTTTGCTGTGGAGTCAGCGCCCTCAGGCGAAACGGCCGGTGCTCGCCGCACGTCTGTGAACGCGGGCGGCTTGGGCTGTGACCCAACGCTGGACCCCAGTTCCGCCGATCCTGTGTCCCCGCTAACGGTCGCGATCTGTACGCTGCTCCCCGCGTCTGGTGGCTCGGCCAAGGCCGCAGGCGTCGGGACAGTCGCGGCCAGAGCCACGCCCGTGAGGAAGATGAGTAAGTTCGTGACATGCATGCATTGGCTCCGACGCAAGCACGCTGCACCTGCAGGGCATGCGGTTGAAGCTGTTATCGGCGCAATGTGGGCGGAACTTGCCTTGGCGCAGCTTTTCGCTACGCCGCCGGTGCAACCCGGCTCGGCCGTTCGCTAGGCGAGATTCCCTTGACCCTTGGATCGCGGCAGAGGCCTGCGGTCCGCAACCATCCACGATAAGGTGGCGTCCGAACAACCACTGTGGGGCAGTTCGCACAGAACCGCCTGGCATTGCACTTAAGGCCGCGAATCACCGATGATGGCATCTACCTATGGGAAACGACCTGCCACAGCTCGAACCCGCCACGCCCGACGGAGCGTCGATGAGTGCCACCGCGGCCACTCACCACGATCAAGGCGCAACCGGCGAGAGCGCCGGGCGCAACGTTGCTTGGTGGAGCAGCCTCCACTTTCGTGCAACGTTCACCCTCGTTTCACTGTTGGCGATGGTGATCTTCTCGATCTGGTTGGTGCTGTGGACCACGGGTCGCTCGCGCATGGTCGAAGAGTCGCAGCGGCTGTACGAGCAGACCGCCCGCAAGATGGTTGCCGAGCTGCGGTCACAGCTCACGAGGGCGGAGTCCGTCAGCACTGCTCTGGCCGACCTTGGCTGCGTACTCGAACCTGACGAGTCTCGTTTCAAGTCCGTCATTCCCGCTGTGATCGAGGGCGCTGACGACGGCGGCTTTATCGCGGGCGGTGGAATCTGGCCCGAGCCCGGCGAGTTCAGCCCCGGCGTGGATCGACGGAGCTTTTTCTGGGGCCGGGACAAAGCCGGCGTGCTCCAGTACTTCGACGACTACAACAAGCCCGAAGGCGCCGGGTATCACAACGAGGAGTGGTACGTTCCTGCTCGCTTTCTTGCTCCGCGCGCTTCATACTGGTCCGTTTCGTACATGGACCCCTACTCTTTCGAGCCGATGGTAACGTGCACGACAGCGATGCACAAGGGCGGGCGCTTCGTCGGTGTGTCAACCGTGGACGTCAAGCTCAACGGGCTGCGAGAATTGCTCGCGAACGAGGCTAAGCAAATCCGCGGGTACGCCTTCGCTGTAGATCGCAACAACAAGCTGCTGTGCTTTCCCGACACCGCAGTCGCCAAGTCCTACGGTGTCGATGCGCAGGGCATGCGCACCGAGGAGTACCTTGACGCCGCGGCGCTCGCGGCGAAGGACGCGAGGTTCGCGCCCATCGCCGGGTTGCTGGCCCGCATCAACAGCGGCCACTCGGCCCGATCCGAGGCGTGCCCCGAGCTGGCCGCGATCGCTGCTCGCATCAGCGCTGACAGCAGCCAGATCGATGCGACGCAGGCGGCAACGATCGCCGCGATGCTTTCTGACGGCCTGCTCGGCCGGGAGGCTGGTACCCCGAGCCTCGGGCACCTGACGCTCGAGGACGACATGGTCCTTCGCGAGCCCGTCAACGTGGATGTCTTCTATGTATCCGGTACCTACTGGAAAGTGATCGTGGTCGTGCCGGTTCGCGAGGCGGAGGCCGCCGCGAAGTCGATCACCGGCTATGTGCTTGGCTTTACGGTCATCCTGGTGACGCTGGGGTGGGGCGTGGTCTTCATGGGCACGCGCCGCGCCCTGATCCAGCCGCTTCGCCGAATGACCGGAGAGCTGCGGCGGGCAGCCAAAGCCGACCCAGGCAAGGCCGCGACGATCGACGACTCACTGCCGAACGAGCTCGGCCTGCTGGCATACTGGTTCAATCGGCGGACGCGCGGCCTGTCAGACGCGATGTGCATGCTAGAAGACGGGAAGACGCACCTTGAGCAGCGCGTCCGCAGCCGCACCGCCGAGCTTGAGTTCGCCCAAGCTCAGGCCGAAGGGGCCAACCGCACCAAGAGCGAGTTCCTGGCGAACATGAGCCACGAGATCCGTACGCCCCTGACGGCGATCCTGGGGTACGCCGACCTGCTGCGCGAAGACGGCGACATCAACGCCGCCCCGGCGCGGCGGCTACAGGCGATCCAGACGATCAAGAACGCAGGGTCGCATCTGCTCACCGTCATCAACGACATCCTCGACCTCTCGAAGATCGAGGCCGACAAGATGACGGTGGAGGTGGTGGAGACCTCGCTGCTGGATGTGCTGCGCGACGCGGTGGGCCTCATGCGCCTCAAGGCGGCCGAGAAGGGCCTGGCGCTGGGCGTGGTGCTGGCAGCGCCGCTGCCCGAGCGCGTGCTGACGGACCCGACCCGGCTGCGGCAGATCCTCATGAACCTCGCCGGCAACGCGGTGAAGTTCACCGAGACCGGCGGGGTCACCCTCACCGCCGGCACCGAGCTGCGCGATGGAAAGATGCGGCTGGTGATCGACATCCAGGACACCGGCGCGGGGATGAGCCAGGAGCAGTTGGCCCGGCTCTTCACGCCGTTTAATCAGGCCGACAGCACCGTGACCCGCCGGCACGGCGGCACCGGGCTCGGACTGGTCATCAGCCGCCGCCTGGCCAACCTCATGGGGGGCGATGTCAAGGTGGTGCGCACCGAGCCGGGCCGCGGGTCGTGCTTCCGGCTGGTGCTGCCGCTGGAGGCGGTCCCGGGGAGCCCGCTGATGCAGAGCGTCGACGCGGCGCTGGTTGCCGCGCCGGCGCTGG
>JAUXUZ010000535.1 GCA_030680655.1 Phycisphaerales bacterium | reverse complement strand
AGGTGCGCGGTGGTTGGTGCGAGGTGCGCGGCGGTTTGTGCCAACCGCGCGGCCGTTTGACCCAACCGCGCCACGGTTTGAACCATCCGCGCTGCCGTTTGTGCCAACCGCGCCACGGTTTGACCCAACCGCGCCGCCGTTTGTGCCAACCGCGCCACGGTTTGACCCAACCGCGCCGCAGTTTGTGCCAGCCGCGCGGGCGGATAACCGCGCCAGGCGTTACAACCGTCACCGCGGGCGCGGAAACGTGCGCTGGGCGTACGGCTGCGCTCACGGAGCAGCGCTGTCGCGCCGAGACACAGAGCAAAGGAGTTTCAACCATGAGCCAGGTCATCCCATCCGCCAACGCGCTGCTGATGCAGTGGGCCGCCAGCCACGCCGTCCGGTTCACCACCAACCAGGCCGCGATCGGCCTCTCGGTGCCGCAGCTCACCTCGTACACCGACGCCAACGACTCGATGCAGGCGGCCTACGCCGAGTACCAGGACTACAAGCTGCAGACGGAGGCGAAGCGGCAGAAGTTCATGGACCTCAGGCGCGACTTCCACGCAGTCGCGATGGGCGATGTGCGGACCATCCGCGCGTTCGCCATCGCCAGCAGCGACCCGGCCAACGTCTACGCCCTCGCCGATGTGCCGCCGGTGAAGACCCCCGCCGACGGTGTGCCGCCGGCGCAGCCGATCAACATCCGCGCCACGCTCAACACCACCAACGGCAACCTGCGCCTCACCTGGGGCCTGGGGACCAGCGCTGCGCTGGCCAGCGGCAACATCTACATCATCCAGCGCCGCGCGGGCACCAGCGGCGCGTGGACCCAGGCGGGCCTCGCCAGCGCGCGGGCGTTCACGGATGTGACGGTTCCCAGCGCGCCGATCGTGCAGTACCAGATCACCGCCCAGCGCTCGGGCATCAACGGCCTCACCAGCCAGCCGGTCAACGTCGCCTTCGGCCACGGCGCCAACGGCGAGGTGTTCGTGGCGAGCGTGAAGATGGCGGCTTGAGCGGGACGCTCAAAGGGCCAAAGTAAATGGCCAAATGGCAAAGGGCCAACGTCAAGGCAAAGAGCCCCGGGCGGATGCGCTCGGGGCCTTGTTCTTTGCCACTTTGCCAGTTGGCCACTTGGCCACTTTGCGCTCCGCCTCAGTACGTGAAGTTGGCGTTGGGGTCGGTGGAGCCGAGGCTGCTGGGGGCGGAGTTGCCGAGGATGGCCGCGCTGGCGGGGGCGGTGCGGTCGAGGATGGGGCCGCAGACGTTGTTGGCGACGATGTCCCAATTCGTGGCGTTGCCCGAGCAGGTGTTTTTGATGATGATGTTGCCAGCGAGGTCCACGTCGATGCCGCGGGGCGCGTTGGTGCAGTTGTTGCCCTCGATGCGGGTGTCTCCGCCGGTGGCGTGGATGCCCGCGCCGTTGCCAAGGCGGCCGTTGGTCGAGCAGGTGTTGGCGAGGATCACGCACTGGCTGGAACACACGATGCCGTCGAGGATGTTGAAACGGGTCGTGCAGTCAACGACCGTGCTGCCGGGGCTGACGCTGATGCCGCTGCCAGTGTTGTCGAACGCCGTGCAGCTCGAGACCGTGTTGCCCTCGCCGGCAATGATGCCGTTGGCGTTGTTCTGGTACGACGAGCAGCTGGTGACCGTGCTGCCGCTGCTGACGCTGATGCCGCTGCCGGTGTTGAGGAACGCCGAGCAGTTGGTGACCGTGCTGCCGATGCCGGTGCTGATGCCGGTGATGGTGTTTCGGGACGCCGAGCAGTTGGTAACCGTGCAGCCGATGCCGGTGCTGATGCCGTTACCGCTGTTGCTGTACGCCGAGCAGTTCGTGACCGTGCAGCCGGTGCCGGTGCTGATGCCGTTGTCGGCGTTGAGGAGCG
>JAUXUZ010000530.1 GCA_030680655.1 Phycisphaerales bacterium | reverse complement strand
CGGTGCGGACGAAGATGCTGACGTACGAGAAGACGGGCATGGGGTGGTGGACGTTCGGGGCGAGCGGGAGCCGCGACGAGTTTGAGCGGCAGAGCAAGATCATGCTGCAGCGGCGGATCGAACTGGCCGCGAACGAGGCGGCGCTGCTGGACTCGGCGAAGGGGTCGGCGGTGCAGTTGATGGGAAGCCTCTATGCGCCGCTGAATTGGACGGTGAAGGTGGAGTGGGAGGACGGGGTTGCGCCGAGCGGTGGGGCGGGGAACTAGCGTGTGGCCAATCTCCTGACCGAACGCAAGGCACCCTCATCCGGCGTCGCAAAGCCAGAGGACGTTGATGACGCTGCGCGTACGGATTGACTTCCGGCTTTCGTCCGCTTGGCTCCCGAAAGCACGGTCTCCCAGCGGAGCTGGGAGAAGGACTCTGGAAAAACCAGGAATCGCGTGAACATTGGGTAGAACGCCTCCGTAGGGCGTTGGTCAAGTCGGGCTTGCTCTGAGCGGGCCTCACCCTTCTCCTTCACCGGAACCAATCGATATGACCACTGCGCATCCTCCTGGTCGCGGCGCTGTCGCTGCGCTCGACCGACTCCTCCGTGGGCAGCTGACGAGCGCCTTTCAGGTGCGGACGGGTGAGACGCTCCCGCTGAAGGTGTTTGTGCCGTGGGCGATTGCGCTCGGGGCTTCGTATGGGTTCTTCATGGGATGGTACGCGCTGACTGGGGGTAAGGACGATGCCCTGCGGCACGTGGTGGCGGTGATGGTGAAGCTGCCGCTGCTGTTCCTGGGGACGCTGCTGGTGACGTTTCCATCGCTGTACGTCTTCAACGCGATGCTGGGCTCGCGACTGGGCTTCCGCGCGACGCTCCGGCTGCTGGTGGCCACGATCGTCGTGAACCTGGCGATCGCCGCCTCGCTGGGGCCGATCCTGGGGTTCTTCACGCTCAGCACATCCAGCTATGGGTTCATGGTATTGCTGAACGTTGCGCTGCTGGGTGTGGCGGGCCTGGTGAGCATCGGGTTCCTGATCAAGACACTCGCGGCGCTGCAGTTTCAGTCGCCAGAGCCCGATGAGATGCCGCCGCTGATGTCAGTTGGAGATGAGCACCCGCGACGGGAAGGGACCGGCCTGTGGCTCTTTGTGGTGTGGATCTTCACATACGGCATCGTGGGGGCGCAGATGGGCTGGATTCTGCGACCGTTCATCGGGGCGCCGGGCGTGCCGTTTGAACTGTTCAGGCTGCGGGACGGGAGCTTTCTGCAGGGTGTGTACAACGCGGTTCAGCACATGCTCTGATCCATGAGCACGCACTTCTCCATCTCTCATGCACCCAATCTGCTCCACGCGGTGGCGCGGCCGCTGGCCGAGCGTCGCCCCACGCTGAACGAGCTCTTCGTGTGCGTGGTGCTGCTGACGCCGGTCTTCGGGCTGGCGATGGGGAGCTTTGATGTGACGGGGGACCGCTGGCTCTACGCGGTGTTCGCGGCGGTGAAGATGCCGCTGATGATCGCGGTGACGTGGGCGGTGTGCCTGCCGGGGTTCTTTGCGTTGTGCAGCGTGCTAGGGCTTCGTGATGACCTGCGCGAGTGCCTGCGTGCGATCGCGTGCGGGCAGGCAGCGGTCGCGTTTGCGCTGGCTTCGCTGGCGCCGTTGCTGGTGTTCGCCTATTTGAGCGGCGTGAACCACCGGTGGGCGCTGCTGCTGAGCGGGGCGATGTTCGCGCTGGCAACGCTGATCGGGCAGCTGGTGATGTGGCGGCGGTGGCGACAGCTTGTTCGCCGGGCGGGGCGGCACCGGCTGCTGCTTGCGTACTGGCTGGTTGCGTACGTGTTCGTGGGCATCCAGACCGGGTGGATGCTGCGGCCGTTCGTCGGGTCGCCCGGGATTGAGCCGAGCTTCCTTCGCGCGGAGCCATTCTCGAACGCCTACGTCGTCGTCGCGGAACTCATCACCGGCACCAGGCGTTGAGCGTTCGCCCGGCGGCCGCGCCAGCGGCGGAACAGGACGAAGGCCGCGATCGCCGCGCCGATGACCAGCACGATCGCAACGACCGGCACAACGACCGCGAGCACGCTGAGCACGATCGCCGAGCCGCTCTCGACGGTCGCGAAGATCGGGTTGCCCAGGCCGCCGGTGAGCATGGTCGATGCGCCGCGCCCGATGACGGTGGTCGCCTGGACCGCGCCCGCGGCGCCGCCGCCGACGATGGCCGCGAGGCCCCACTTGAGCAGGTCGCCGTTTGTGCCGGTGAAGGTGAACTGGCTGCCGGCAACGAGCGTTCCCGCGATAATCGCCGCGGGCGAGGCGATGGTGTCGAGCGCGTGGTCAAACCAGGGGATCTTGTACGCGAGGATCTCGGCAACGGTCGCGACGGAGAAGCAGACCAGCGCGGGTGTGCTCGCGAGGAACGCGAGCGAGGGGTCGAGCTGGATCGCGCTGGCCCGCGCGGCGATGCACAGCACCAGCATCGGGACGAACACCCGGAAGCCGCAGGCGGCCGCGAGGCTGACGCCGATAAACACAGAAAGGACGATGTCCATGTTGCTTTCTCCGCTGACTAGATGTTAGGTACGCACAGGTCCGGAGCGAGGATTCGCGGTTTGGCAGGTGTGCGGTCATCCGCTGCGGAAAATTGCGTTCTGGCTGCCCGCACGGCGGCGGTCAATTGAGCGCAAGCGTGGTTTCTTCGGCGACCGGTGGGATACGAACGTGCAGGCGGACGTCGGAATCGGCGAGTCTTGTAACGTCGCACGGTCGATCGGTCACCAGGTGCATCACCGGCTTTGCGTCGGTGCGGAGTGCGGGACAGACCATCGCGAGCAACTGGCGGTTGGTCCAGAGCCACGCGGAGACCGCGAGCAGTTGCTGCAGCGACTCGGCCGATCGGCCGGCCTCCGCCGCCGCGATGACCTGTGGGATGCCGGCGCTGTCGATCGCCAGGATCGGCGTGCGTTCGAACGGACAGTGGATGGCCAGCGGCGTGAGGCCGGCGGGCGTCGGCCCGCGTTGCTGTGCAGCGGGTGCGGGCAGCTGAGCGAGTTGCGCCGCCACTGGCAATTGTGTCGCTTCGACGTTCCCGCTGGGTTCAGGAGTTGGCGGAGCAGTGACTGTGGCCGCGGGACAAGCCTGCGGCGGCTGAGTCACAACCGGCGTGGCGATTCTGGGCTGGGCCGGTTCAATCGCAGATTCAATCGGGCGCGGCATGACGGGGCGCGACAGGGCCTCGATGACCGCCTGGGTCGTCATCGCGCTGGGGCCGTCGAAGAGCAGCGTGCCCGGCACGCCGCCGACGATCTGGCGGCAGTGGCCGGCGAGTTGGATCGGCACCGAGAGGAACGAGTTCGCCGCGTCGGCGAGCCGATGGAAGGCCGCGTTGGCTCTGGGCTCTTCGCTCCCCATCACCGCGACGCGGACCACCTGCGGTGAGTCTGCGGTTCGCCCATCCACCGTCGCCAGACGCTTGATCGCTTTGTACGCACCGACCGCGCTCGCGTCGTCTGCGCCTGTCAGCACGGCCATCGCGTTGATGGTCGCCGATCGGGCAAAGAGCAGCTCGTCGGCGGCGAAGGAGGAGTAGATGATGATGCGCGACGCCGTCTGGGCGGCTCGGCTGATCGCCCCAGCCAGGTCCGGGCACATCCGCCCCGAGGCTGACTGGTTGTGCTCGGCGTGGCCGTTTGCCCTCTCGGCGAGGCGAGAACGCTCGCCGCTCTGCGCAACGGGCGGGTGGAACACTTCAACGCGGGCGGTGCCCGCGTCGAGACGGACCAGCGCAACGGGGGCATCGTCGTGCGCTGCGCACAGGCGCGGGTACTGACTCGCCCACAGAGAGGCCATCATGGGGAGGTGGCCCAGCACCAGCCCTTCGACAAGCAGCGGCTTCCACGATTCAGCCGAGGGTGCGGCGGCCAGCACCGGACGGTCAGCGGCGTGGTCGGTGCCGAGCGCGGGTGAAGCGGGTGCTGACTCAGAAACCGCGCCGCCTCCGCCGAGAAAGAGGTCGGCAAGGTCGTCGAACGCGCTGGAGTATGAACTGTCTGCGATCATCGTGCTCCGCCGACGGTCGAGGGGAGGCGATCCGGCCAGTCGATCAGAGACGGTTGCCGGAGGTCGCGGGGATATCCAGGATGCTGTTGAGCCCGCCGAAGGGGTTGTTCTGGGAGTTCGGGTTTACGGCGTCGTGCGTCCAGTGCCCGTCGATGACCAGTCGGTACTGCCAGCGACCGGGCGGGATCTGAACGAGGCGCTCGTAGACGCCCAGCCGCTCGTTGCGCGTCATCGGCAGCGACATCGGCGACCAGCCGTTGAAGTCACCGGCGATAGAGACCTGCTTGCCGAGCGAGAGCGGCTGAACGAACAGCACGCCCGACGAGGTGATCTTGACGCCGAGCAGGCCGGACACCGCCGGCTCGGCGGCGGCGGCGCGGGACGGCTCCGTGCTGGTCGGAATGAGCGTGAGCGGAGTGATCTGCTGGACCGCGCTCTCGGTGCGGGCCTTGTCGGCAAGGCGCGAGACACGCGTGGTGAGCTCGAGCAGCCGCGTGCGGACATCTTCTGCGGTGAGCGAGGCGGCCTTGGGCTCGGCAACACCGATCGCTGATTCGAGCGTCTCGATCATCGTCGATGCGCCGACGCTCGGGCCGATCGGTGCGGGCGAGCGGGTCGCGGTGGGGATCACCGTTGGCGCTGCAGGCTGGCCGTTCACCGCCCCACCCCCCCCGTTGCCCCGGGCGAAGAACTCCGCCGCTGCCCGAACGGTGACCGGGTTGGACCCGTTGCCAGAGGGTGCCGACGGCTGGTGCGTGCGTGTGAGTGAGTCGAGCCGCTTGCCCTTGTTGTCGCCGATGAGGAACTGGCCAAGGGCGAGGTAGTCCTGCGCGCCGGACGCATCGGCGCGACGCGGCGCGGAGCCGCACCGCATTGGCGGCTCTGGCAGG
>JAUXUZ010000008.1 GCA_030680655.1 Phycisphaerales bacterium | reverse complement strand
GTGCAGCAGCTTCGCGGCATCCGGCAGCGCTGTGAAGCGAGGCGGCGGACTCACGCTGACGCCGGCCAGGGTCACGAAGAACGACGCCGACCTTTCCTTCTACCCACAGTCTCACGAGAACTGGTGGCAGCCGTCTAAGGTGCTGGTTGATCCGAGGTCTGTGCTGCCGGGGGGCGATGTAGACCTGATGTGGACTGCGCCGTCGCGCAAGAGCTGGTCGCGATTGACGGGGCTGGGCCGGGTGCGGCTGGTCGAGTCGATCGACGAGATGATGCGACCGGTCGAGGTTTCTGGCGAGGCCTTCCTATCGTGCTTATCGCCGCGCATCTTCGTGCTGCCGACGACCGACCGGCTTGCGCTCTCGGTCAGGGAGTTGCCCCCGGCCCACGCCGGCGAGGTGGTGGGATGCCGGGTCGAACTGCGAGTCGACGGCGTTGTGGTCGCACGGGGGCGTTGGTACCAGTCCAACGAGGAACCGATGAACGCCCGGCCGGTGCACGTGCAGTTTCTCATGGCCTCCGTCGCCCCGCTTGAGAACGGCGATTCGCCGCAGGCGCTGAGCCACTATCTCGCAATGGGGGCGACCGTCAGGTTCAGCGCGGACATCGAGATGGCGTTGTGCCCGTTTGAGTGCGTGCGATACTGGAAAGTGAACTTCGAAGTGCCGCTGCGGGAGGTGGTGAGATGAGAGGCACCGCGCTCCGGGCGGAAGCGCGGGGACGTGCGTGGCGCATGGGTGCTGTGAGGATGCAGCGGGTTGATCGTCCCTGTGCTTGCGCACAGGGCTCGTGGTGCGATCAGTCGATCTTGCCTTTTCTTTGGGCGAAGACGGCCCCGCCGATGACGCCAGCGTCGTCTTCGAGCTTGGTTTTGACGATCTCGGTCTTGCGGAGGATGTGGGGGTAGACGGCGGCGTTGTGGGAAGCACGCACGAGGCGGACCAGCGGCTCGCCGATCGCCTCGGTGAGGCCGCCCCCCAGGACGACGCGCTGGAGGCTGACGGCGCTGTTGATCGAGGCGATGGCGATGCCGATGAAGTGGGCGGCGTCGTTGACGATCTCGCGGACGAGCGGGTCGTTGCCGCGGTAGGCGTCGGCGATCACGCGGGCCTTCACCTCGGAGAGGTCGCCCTCGGTGAGGCGGGTGACGAGGCTGGGGCGGCCCCCCTTGATCAGCTTGATGATCCGCTCGGCGACGGCGGAGCGCGAGCAGTTGTGCTCGAAGGTGCGGTGCCCCGGGGGCGACCCCGGCAGGAGCGACATGTGCCCGATCTCACCGGCGGTGTTGAAGAAGCCGGGGTAGACCTTGTTGTTGAGGATGAGCCCGCCGCCGATGCCGGTGCCGAGCCAGACGGCCATCATGTGCGTTGAGCCCTTGCCCGCGCCGTGGGTGTGCTCGCCGATCACGGCGGCGCGCACGTCGTTGGTGACGTAGACGGGGCGGCCGGTGGCGGCGGCGAGCGTGCGTGCGAGCGGCGCGTTGGTCCAACGCAGGTTCGGGGCTTGGAGGATGACGCCGGTCTTCGGGTCGACCGCTCCGGCGGCGCCGATGCCGATCGCAGAGACGCCGCGGACGGTGATGCCCGCGTCCTTGCACGCGTCGGCGACACCCTCGGCCATGCGCGCGACGACGGCCTTGAAGCCCTCGGCGGCCTTGGTCTTCTTCTTGGCGCGGCCGATGACCTTGCCCTTGGCGTCAACGACACCGATCTGCATGTTGGTGCCGCCGAGGTCGATGCCGATGACGGGACGGGTGGTCATGTGGAATCTCGGATTGCGGATGTCGGATTGCGGAATGAAGAGAAGAAGGAACGCGGAGAAGCGGAGAAGCGCGGAGGACGCGGAGCGGGAGGCAGAGTGGAGGACAAGGGGTGTTTCGGTTATCGGAGGTGGTGACTTGCGTGGCGTCAGTGGGTTGTTCTGGGGGTGGCCGAAGGCACAAACAGCGAGCCGAGGCCGGTGAGGCCGATGGGTTCGCGGGTGAAGAAGCACTCGCCGGCGGCGGCCTTGATGCGCGAGCCGAAGTAGGCGTCCTGCGCGGCGATCATCGCGGGGACGGCCTGGTTGGGGGGGTGGTCGGCGAACTGGGAGCGGTAGGCGGCGACGGCGGCCTGCTTCTTCTGCGCGAAGGCGGAAGTATCAATGATGAACGAGGGCTGCGGCACGATGCGCAGGTGGGTGGCGTAGTAATAGAAGAGCCACGTGGGGTAGAGCGGCGGGGCGCCGTTGTCGCCGGGCATCGCCAGCTTGGTGAGCTTGGCGTCGAAGCGGGCGTCCTCGGTGATGCGGGTGACGGCGAGGTGGTCGGGGTGGGCGTCTTCGAAATAGGGCACAAAGACGATGGAGGCCTGGTGCGCGCGGATGACGCCGGCGACCTTGTGCCGGTTCTCGAGGGTGTGCTCGACCAGACGGTTGGGGAGGTCGAGCAGGTGGCGGCGGACCGGGTTCGAGGGTGCCGGCGGCGAGAGCGCGCGGGCGGCTTCGGCGGCCTCTTTGAGGCGCACGTCGCGACTGCCGCGGGGGGTGGGCTCGCCGTCGGTGATGTCCAGGAGGAGCACGTTGTGCCCTTGATCGGCGAGCAGCGCGATCGTCCCGCCCATGCCGAGCTCTTGATCGTCAGGATGAGGGCCGACGACGAGGATGTTGGGCATGGGAGAGGGTACGTTCGCCGGGTGTCAACGCAGCGGCCGCGCGGGATTCACGCGGCCCGCGGGCGGATCACTCGGCCTGCCCGATCACGACCAGGCCCGTCAGCTTGTCGCCCTGCTCGATCTGCATGAGCACGAGCTTCTCGGGGTTGTCAACGGCCCAGAACCCGCCAGCGCGGAATGGGTTGCCATAGCGGTCCTTGAACTGTGCCAGGTCAACGGTGATCGTCTCACCCGGCTTGAGGCTCGTCAGCGGGAGCGAGTACCACTGGTTGGCCCAGAGGCGGGCGCCCGTGAAGGTCTGCACGGTGGTGTTGGTGAGCGTGGCGGTGGTGCCGTCGCGGAGCACCTGGATGTTGACGACCGAACCCTGGGGGGAGGTCGGATAGACCGGGCCGTTGACGATGTCACGCTCGCCGCCGGCGCAGGCGGTGAGCGCGAGCAGGGCGGGGAGGGCGAGTGTGGCGAGGGGGGAGATTGAGGAATTGAGCGTGCGCATCGGGGCATGATACACGCAATCCCTACGATGTTGGGTGAGCGCCAACGGCAACAACGCGACCCCCCCGAGCCCGGCGATCGCCCCCGGGGCGGAGGAGATCGATACAGCGGCCGTCGCTCGCGAGCTGGGGGAGCGGTGGCCCGGGGGGGTGGACCCACGAATTCCGGCGCTGGTGCCGGGGTTTGATGCGCCGTTCTTTCAGGCGGGGCTGGCGGGGTACTCCGACGCGGCGATGCGCATCCTGGCGCGCCGGCACGGGGCTCCCTTTGCGGTGACTGAGGCCCTGCTGGACCGGATGCTGCTGGGGGGCGGGCACGGCTTTGACAAGGCCGATCTGGCGCTGATCGCCGAGGCGCTGCCGGTCTCGGCGGAGGACCAGCCGCTGGCGGGGCAGATCATCGGAAGCGACCCCGACGAGATGGCGGCGGCAGCGCTGAAGATGATCGAGCAGGCAACACGGGGGGATAAGCAGTATCGGTCGATGGCCTATGGGGATGGGCCGCGCCCGGGCGGCACCGACCCGCGGTGGGTTGGTGCGCGGCATGAGGAGGGCAGGTTGGAGACCTGCTCCACGCGAAGCGAGGGGGACTGCTCCACCGATGGCGAGGAAGACTGCACGCCCGAGGCGTTGCTGGTGCCGGAGAACTACGACCCGCGGATCGTGTTTCATGGTCGGGTCGTGGGGGAGCGGCGGCCGGCGACGGAAGGGACGGATGGGCAGGTTGGAAACCTGCCCCACGCGGGTGGGCCAGTTGGAAAGCCGCCCCACGCGGGGCTGGCGTTCGCGACGATCGATGTAAACCTGGCGTGCCCGGTGAAGAAGATCGACCGCAAGCAGCGCGGAGGGCACTGGCTGAGCGAGCCCGACGGGGCGATCGAGCTGCTCAAGGCGGTGCGCGCGGCGGTGCCCGAGCGGATCGTCTGTACGGTGAAGCTGCGGCGTGGCTACGACGACACGCCGGAGATGGCGCGGAACTTTGAGCGGATCTTCAACGCCTCGTACGAGCTGGGGTACGCGTGGGCCACGGTGCACGCGCGGACGGTGGAGCAGAAGTACCTCGGCCCGTCGCGCTGGACGTTCCTGAAGGACCTGTGCGGCCGGCACCGCGACAAACTGGTCTTCGGGTCGGGCGACGTGTGGGATGTGCACGACATCTTCAAGATGATGGCGTACACGGGTGTGACGGGCGTGTCGGTGGCGCGGGGGTGCATCGGCAACCCGTGGATCTTCAGGCAGGCGCGGCGGATGATCGCCGGCGGGGCGCCGGTCGTGCCGACCCTCGACGAGCAGCGGGCGGTGCTGATGGAGCACTTCCGCCTGTCGATCGCCCTCAACGGCGAGCAGGTGGGCGGGCGGATGATGCGCAAGTTCGCGATCAAGTTCGCCAGGCACCACCCCGATCCTGAGGCTGTGAAGGTGGCGATGTGCTGCGTGTCGACGCTCGCGGATTGGAACGCGGCGCTGGCGGCGCACTACCCGCAGCCCGCGGGCGCCAAAGGCGGGTGACGCGGGCGGGTGTTTTGTGACCGGCTATGCTCGCCACAATGCGAACCAAGATCATCGGCGGCAACTGGAAGATGAACACCGACCGGGCCGGCGCGGCGGCCCTGAGCGCGGCGGTCGCCGGTGCGGTCAAGGGCGTCGCGGGGGTTGAGACGGCGGTGTTCCCGCCGTTTCCCTACCTGCTGCCTGTCGCGGAGGCGCTGAAGGGGTCGGGGGTGCTGCTGGGTGCGCAGGACGTGTACCACGCCGAGAAGGGCGCGTTCACCGGGGAGGTGTCGGTGGGGATGCTCAAGGACTGCGGCGTAGGCATCGTGCTCGCCGGGCACAGCGAACGCCGGCACGTGATGGGCGAGGGGGACGACCTGGTGAACCTGAAGGTGCGGGCCGCGCTGCACGGCGGGCTGAGCGTGGTGCTGTGTGTGGGGGAGACGCTGCACCAGCGCCAGGTTGAAGAGACCAACCACGTCAACGAGAAGCACGTGCGCCTGGGCCTGCGGACGGTGACGCCCGAGGAGCTGCGGCGCGTGGTGATCGCCTACGAGCCGGTCTGGGCGATCGGAACGGGGAAGACGGCGACCCCCGACGATGCGCAGGAGGCCCACGCGCACATCCGCGCGGTGGTGGGAGACATGTTCGGCAAGGAGGCGGCGGGCGCGCTGCGCATCCAGTACGGCGGGAGCGTCACGGCGGCCAACGCCAGGAGCCTGATGGGGATGCCCGACGTTGACGGCGCGCTGGTGGGCGGGGCGAGCCTGAAGGCCGACGAGTTCGGGGCGATCGTCGCGGCGGCGGGGTGAGGTCAGGGCTCGGGAGCCGGGCGCACGGCCTGGCCCTTCTTTGAACTGAAGTCGATGATGACGCGGTCGCCGAGCCGGGGGACGGCGCCGTTGCTGAGGCCCGCGGCCGGGATGGTCACGTGCCCGCGCTTTCCGTTGACCTCCACCTCCATGTCGATCTCCTTGTCGCCGGGCTTGAAGTCCTCGACGGAGACGATCAGGGCCGGGGTTGACGTTTGGATGTTCCGATCGGGGGCGTCTGGGCGCAGCAGCGTGGTCTTGAGCACGAAGATCGCGACCGAGAAGTAGATGACGATGCCGGTGACGTCGACGAGCGTGGCGACGAAGGGTGTGCTGCTGCCGGCGGGGTCGAGCCCGCACTTTTTGAGCAGGAAGGGGAGCATCGCCCCCATGATGCTGCCCCAGACCACCACGCCGATGAGCGTGACGGAGATCGCGACCGAGAGGATCACGAAGTGGTCCATGACGTCGGGGTCTTTGAACCAGCCCAGGGCGCCGAAGGTGTTGATGCGGATGAGGCCGATGACGCCGATCATCAGGCCGAGCATGCCGGCGACGATCAGCTCGCGCCGCAGGACGCGCCACCAGTCGCCCAGCACGATCTCGCGCAGGCTCATGGCGCGGATGACCAGTGTGGAGGCCTGCGAGCCGGAGTTTCCGCCGCTGGAGATGATGGCGGGGATGAAGGTGGCGAGGATGGCGGCCCGCTGCACCTCGTCCTGGAAGAAGGCGATGGCGTTTGAGGTGAGCAGCTCGGAGAGGAAGAGCAGGCCGAGCCACGGGGCGCGTTTCTTGAAGAGGGCGACGACCGACGCGGAGAGGAAGGGCTCCTCGAGGGCCTGCACGCCGCCCATCTTCTGCATGTCCTCGGTCGCCTCTTCCTGAGCGACGTCGGCGAGGTCGTCGTGGGTGACGATGCCCAGCAGGTGCCCGCGGGTGTCGACGACGGGGAGCGCGACGCGGTCGTACTTCTGGAGCTGGAGGACGGCGTCTTCCTGCGGCTGGTCGGCGCGGAGGGCGATGAACTGGCGGTTCATCAGCGACTCGAGCGGCGCCTCGGGGGCGACCATGATGAGCTGGCGGAGGCGCAGGTCGTCGACGAGGTGGCCCTGCTCGTCGACGACGTAGACGACGTTGACGGTCTCGGCGTCGCGCCCGTAGCGGCGGATGTGGTCGAGCGCCTGGCCGGCGGTCCAGTCGCTCTTGACGCGGACGTAATCGGGCGTCATCAGGCGGCCGACCGAGCGCGGCGGGTAACCGAGGATGCTCTGCGTGCGTGCGCGTTCCTCGGGTGAGAGGCTGGCGACGATGCGCCCGGCGACGGCGGCGGGGAGCTCGTCGAGGAGCCTGACGCGGTCGTCGGGGTCCATCGCTTCGATCAGCGCGAGGGCACCGGCGGCGTCGCCGAGTTTCTGGATGAGCTCTTCCTGCTTCTCGGTGGGGAGGTAGGAGAAGACCTCGGCCGCGTCGTCGGTGGGGAGGATGCGGAAGCCGATGGCGGCGTCTTCCGCTGACAGCTCGCAGAAGATGTCGGCGACGTCGGGCGGGTGCAGTCCGTGGAGGATCTCGCGCAGCTCGGCGAACTGCTTGGCCCGGATGAGCTCGAGCACTTCGGGTTCGAGGAGTGCCGCCGTGGGGTTCACGGGCTCAGGGTAGACGGGGAGCCGGATTCACCACTGGGCGATTGCGTGCTTTGCCAAATGCTCCGTGGTTGAATCGCCCTACGCGGCCTTGAGCCGGTCGAAGACGACGCCGACGGAGTAGGCGCCGTCGCCGCAGGGGATGCAGCGGACGACCGTGCCGCTGCGGTGGGGCATGGGGACGTTGTTGGCGGTGAGGGTGAAGCGCGTGCCCGGCTCGAACGACTGGTCGGCCTTGATGCCCAGGCCGGTGTGGCTGGAGTCGAGCAGGATGACGCGGGTGAGCCCGAAGCGTTCGCGGCCGTCGCGGAAAACGGCGGTGACCATTTCCTCGATCGGGCGCCGCGGCGAGCGGCGACGCTCCATGTGCAGCTGGTCTGCGTTGAGCTTGGCGATCGGTGAAGTGTGTTCGATCTGTTGACGGGGGAGTCGGGACATGGCCACCTCCAAACAGCCCGGCGGTTGCACGGGCGTTTGGCTTATCGGCCTGCATGAGGAGCGACTGAAGGTGGGGTTCGCCGTCGCCCGCCTGTTGGGCACCTTTGTGGGTGAGCCGCGCTGGGGAAAGCGCTGCTGACCCGCGTCGCACACGATCAACCCATCTTTTTGGCGAGCGCGAAGGCGAGCTCCATGGCCTGTTCGTAGTTCAGCCGGGGGTCGCAGTTGGTGGCGTAGTTGCGGGCGAGCTCGTCTTCTGTGATCCCGCCGGAGCCACCGAGGCACTCGGTGACGTCCTCGCCGGTGAGCTCGATGTGCGCGCCGCCCAGGTGCGCGCCGTGCTGGGCGAGGATGTCGAACGCGCGGGTGAGCTCGGTGAGGATGTCGTTGAAGTCGCGTGTCTTCACGCCGCCGGCGGTGGTGCGGGCGTTACCGTGCATGGGGTCGGCCACCCAGAGGACGCGGCGTTTGGCCTCAACGACGGCGCGGACCAGCGGTGGGAGGGCGCGGTCGATGTTCTTGATGCCCATCCGTGGGATCAAGACGAGGCGCCCGGGTTCGTCGGTGGGGTTGAGCGTGTCGATCAGGGCGAGCAGGTCTTCTGGCGTTGTAGAGGGGCCGATCTTGACCGCGACGGGGTTGCGCACGCCGCGGAAGAACTCGATGTGCGCGCCGCTGAGGGAGCGTGTCCGCTCGCCGATCCACGGCAGGTGGGTGGTGAGGTTCCACCAGCCCTCCTTCCTGGGCACCTGGCGGGTCTGGGCGCTCTCGTACCAGAGGCTGAGCCCCTCGTGGCTGGTGAAGAACTCGACGCGCGAGAACGACTCGAAGTTCCGTTCCCCCACGGCCTCCATGAAGTTGACGCTGTCGAGCAGGCGGCGCGTGAGCTTCTCGTACTGCTCGCGCGTGTCGGCGGTCAGGCCCGCCTTGCCGAGGAACCCCATGTTCCAGTACTCGGGGTGGTGGATGTCGGCGAAGCCCGCGGCGATGAGCGAGCGGACGAAGTTGAGCGTGAGGCCCGCGTGCTGGTAGGCGTCGAGCAGCCGGTTGGGGTCGGGCGTGCGGCTGGCGGCGTCGAACGGGGCGCTGTTGACCATGTCGCCGAAGTACGACGGCAGCGTGGTGCCGGCGCGGGTCTCGGTCAGGCTCGAGCGTGGCTTGGCGTACTGGCCGGCGATGCGCCCGACGCGGATGACGGGCTTCTTGCCGGCAAAGACGATCACCAGCGACATCTGCAGCAGGATCTTGAGCTTGGCGGCGACGGTGTCGGGCGTGCAGTCGGCCAGGGCCTCGGCGCA
>JAUXUZ010000515.1 GCA_030680655.1 Phycisphaerales bacterium | reverse complement strand
GACCTGCTCGTCCGCCAGAACGCAGAGGGTTCACCACGCCGACTGTGGGTGCTGCTCAAGCTCTCGTCAGCGTGCACACGGGCCCAGACCGAAGCCGCCCTCGCCGCCGCCGCGAGCGTCGTGCGTGCCGCCGCGGGTGCGGGCGCGCCCGTCAACACACGGGGCCTGCGTGTGGGCCTCTCGCTGCGCGCCGACTGGAACACCCCCGCCGGGCAGGCGGCCGGGTTCGACATCGCCCCACGCACCGGCGGCGCGTCGAGCGTTCTGCTCAACGACCTGTCGCTCCTGATCGTGCCACCGGCGGGCACCGACGTAGTCTCCATCGGCGGCGACCCGCGCCTTGCCTCTTCAGACATCGTCGTGCGCGTTTCGGCCACCGGTGAGATCGAGCAGCCGTCAACCGGCGCCGTCGTCCGCCGACTCGCCTCCCGGCCGGCGGCCGTTGGAGGTGCGGCGTGAAATCAGAACGCTTTTTCCGCCTCACGGTTCTGCTCACCGCCCTGGCGGGGCACCTCGCCTACGCCTTCGCCGCTGAGAAGCCGGGGCTCGCGCTGGTTGGGGTGCTCGCAATCGCTCTCTCCGGCTGGCTGGTGAGTCAATCGCTGAAGGGGCAGCCGCGACCGCTGCCTCGGGCGCTGCTCAACGGCCTGGTCGTCGCCGCCATCGCACACCTGACCCTGCAACTGCTCGGACGCACGCAGGAGGTCATCACCAGCCTCACCGACTTCCTCGCGTACGTGATGCTGGTGAAATCGTTCGACCGGGCCCGCATGCGCGACGAGGCGCAGCTGCTGGGCCTGAGCCTCTTCGTAGTGATCGGCGCGTTGCTCACGGGCCAGAGCCTGGCGATGGGCCTCGCCCTGCTCGCGTACACGCCGCTGGCGATCACCTCGACCGTCCTGCTGCAGATGTACCACTCGATCGAGCGTCACACCGACACGCTCCGCGCGGTGGGCCTCGCCGATCAGGTCGCGCTCTTTGGGCTCCAGCTGGAACGCCAGCGGGCGCCGCGCGCCTCGCTGGCGGTCGCGTCGGTCTGCGTTATTGCTTCGGTCGCGTCGGGCGTTGTGGCCTTCATCGTGACGCCGCGCCAGCTCGCCCAGCAGCTGGGCATGGCCACCGCTCCCTTCGTCAAGACCCAGGCCACCGGCTTTACCGACTCGATCAAGCTCGGCTCTGCCGGGAACATCTACCAGGACAACACCCCCGTGATGGACGTCCGTGTCATCACCGGCGCGGGCGTCCCCGGCGAGCTCAGCAGGAGCGGCGGGCCGATCTACCTGCGCGGCGCGGTCCTCAGCAGCTACCAGAAAGGAACATGGACGGGCCTGGAGCACCGGAGCGCGCAGGCCGACCCTCCCGAGCCCAACCCCTTTGACAAGAGACAGAGCGGCAGCCTCATCGTGCCCGGGGGCGAACGAGCTCGCATCCGCACCCGCTACGAGATCATCCAGCGGAACGCCAAGGCCACCGCCGGCGAGAGCCCCCTCTTCGCCCCGCTGCACCCCGTCTCGGTATCAACCGACGCGAAAGGGCAGATCGTTTACCGTGCCGCCGACGGCATGCTGAAGCTCATCCCCGGCCCAGGCGGGCGACTGGCATACTCAGTCACAAGCGCCAGCGACTACCTCGAGCCAGACGCGGGCGGCGCCGAGCCGCCGACCAACACCTTCTCGCCCCGCGTGCAGGCGCTGGCCCGCAGCATCCTCTCCGAGCACGACGTTGACCCAACGAAGTTCAAGGAGAGCCCGACAGAGATCCGTCGCGCAGCCCAGGCCGTCACCGCCTACCTGGCGAGTTACCCGTACACGCTCGAGATGATCGCGCCCCAACCGGGGCAGGACCCCATCGAGATGTTCCTCTTCGAGACAAAGACGGGCCACTGCGAGTACTTCTCCGCGGCGATGGTCGCCCTGCTCTCATCATCGGGGATCCCCGCAAGGGTCGCCACCGGGTTCGCCGCCGCCGAGTTCAACAGCGTCAGCGGCTACTACACCGTGCGCCAATCCGACGCCCACGCGTGGGTGGAGGTGCGGATGTCACCCGACCGCTGGGAGACCTTCGACCCCACGCCCGCTGGCGAACTGCAGTCGTCACGCAGGGCGTCCGCCGGGCCGATCGGCTGGCTCAAGCACCTCTGGGACGCGATCGAGTTCAGCTGGCTCGACAACGTCGTCGCTTACGACAAGGGCATCAAGCTCGACGTCATCGGCCTCGCCGGACGCAACGACCCCGGCGCCGCCGCCGTCAAATGGCAGAACAACCTGGCCACTGTCCAGACATGGGTGCGCAAGCACCTCCCAGAAAGCGTGATCGCTCGCTCCCTCCTCGTCGGCGCCCTGACGTTCGTTCTCGTCATGAGCGCGTACTGGCTCTTCCGCATCGGCGCGATGGCGTTCGCTCCACTGCGAGCCCTGCTCGCCCGCCTCACTCCAAGGCGCGCCCGAGCGACCCCCGGCGAAACGGCCATACCCACCGACGCACGGTTCTACCGCGAAGCCCTCGATGAACTCGACGCCGCGGGGCGCGCAAAGCCCGCGGCAATGCCGCCGATCACCTTCTCGGCAACGCTCGACCCCGGCGCCGCGACTGCCCTGCAGCACATCGCGCGGCTCTTCTACCAGTCCCGCTTCGGCGGCGCACCCCTCTCGCCCGAGCTCCAGGCGATCGGACGGGCAGCCCTCGCAGACCTGCGCGCCGCCCTCACTGAAACGGCCCGTCCGAGAACCTGATCGCTCCTGCATTCGCGGCGGCCCCCCACTCCACTACGCCCCCTCCGCGGCCGATACATGCGTTGACCGGCATGCCCTCTGCATGCCCGATCAGGACGACCACAATGCCATCATCGAACCGCTCGCGCACCGAGAACTGGAAGCACTGCCTCTCGCAGATCGCCGAGCGAAACGGGGCGCTCGAGCTGGCCGTCAAGACCGACCACCTGCTCAACCCGGGCGGGGACTTGATCTGGCGCGTACGTCTGCTTCAGATCAACGACAAGGAACTGGTCGTCGAGCACCC
>JAUXUZ010000505.1 GCA_030680655.1 Phycisphaerales bacterium | reverse complement strand
GACGGCGTAGTAATTCGCCGTATTCCCGAGCGCCCCTGTGCCGTCTCCCAGATGAACCGTCACGTTCGACTGTGTCCAGTTGCCCACCGCCACATCCAGGTGCCCGTCGCCATTGAAGTCAGCCGCGACCACGTCCTGCGGCTGGTTGCCCGCGTAGGGACCGGCGATTGCCGTCATCGTGCCGTCGGCATTGCCAAGCTGAACGGCCAGGCGGCTGGTGACTCGGAAGCTCACGACAGCGTCGGCACGCCCATCTTCGTTGAAGTCACCGGCGGCCGCTTGCCACGGACCGAACAGACCCGCGTTCCCGTGGGTGAGGAGCGGGCCAAATGTTGGTGCGTCCGTCAGCCCCACCGCGCCGCGGATGTTCAGGCTGCCGTAGCTGGGAATGAACATGTCCAGCACGCCGTCGCCGTTGAAGTCAGCGATCGCCAGCCCGCTGGCGTTCGAGCCGGCGGCGTGGCTCGTGTACGGCTGGAAGGTGCCGTTGGCGTTGCCCAGGTGAACGCTGATGCTGCCGCACCCGCAGACGACGGCGATGTCCGGGTTGTTGTCGTGGTTGAAGTCGGCAATCTTGACGTCGAACGGCTGGCTCGCCGTTGCGTAGAGCACCGGCGCCTGGAACGAGCCGTTGCCGTTGCTGATGATGATCGCCAGTTTGGTGTTCGCCGGCCCGCCGCCGTTGTAGACAACCGCGATGTCGGCGATGCCGTCGTGGTTGAAGTCGGCAACGGCGCAGCCGCGCGGGTTCAGCCCGAGAGCGATGTTGATCGGCCCGTCGTACGAACCGGGGGTGATCGCGCTCGCGAGTCGGACGGTGGCGTTGGACCCCGAAAAGTTCGCGCCGACGATGTCCGGCCGCCCGTCGTTGTTAAAGTCGCCCACACCGACCGAGTAAGGGCTGCCGACAGACCAGTACGTCGCGGGCGCAAACGTGGGGGGGCACTGTGCAAGCGCCCGGCCGGTCAGCCCGGCCGAGAGGGCGATAACCAACGGCGCTGCGCAGAGCAGTGGCATCAACGAATGAGCTTTGGCCATGTATTGAATCTACCGCGCACAGGGCCGCCGGGCGAGGAATCTCCGGCATTTCATGAAAACCCCCCCCCCGCGCAGCTTCTCTATTTCCCCGCCCGCAGCACCCCAGATTCTCCTGCGCCCGGAACGGCCGGTTCGCAGGACGGAGAGCGGGCCAGATATCCGTTCGCGAGCGGCTCGTCCTTGGTCGCTCACCGCCGCGGAGCCCGGCGGAATCCCGCCGGTGATCCGCGGACTCGAGCGACACAGCCGCTGGGCCCGCGTGGTCCGGCGCTCCCAGTTCCGTCGGGAGGCCTCGCCCTGTCGAGCGGCCTGGTGGCGGGGTCCATCCTCCTCCACGGGCCGCTCGTGTTTCTCCGTCCTACGTCCGCGCCCGCAACAGTGCGAGTCCTTCAGCACCGTCACGCCCTGGCCGGGCCGAGGCTCGCATCATGCGGGCCAGGGCCGAACCGAAGTCTGTTCACGCTCGCGCGGTCCGTGCGGAGCAACTGTCTTCCACTCACGTCTCAAGTCTCGCGACTCAAGTCTGCTTCACGAGCACCCCAGCGAGTTGCCACAGTTGAGGCACTTGTGGCACGTGCCGTTGCGCACCGTGATCGTGCCGCACACGTCGCACGGGGGGCCGTCGCCCGCATCCTCCATCGCCTTGGTGAACTGCGCGTGGGCCGTGGTGGCCATGCCCGATGTCGACACCGTGGTGTCGATATCGATGCGCGTGGTCTTGGTCTCCACGTGCACGTGCCGGTGACCGATCCCGCCCACCACCGCCGTCTCGGCGCGGACCGCCGCCGGTGCCGGCTCGCTCAGCCGCGCCACCGCCGCGACCGCGGCGTCCTCGACGGTGCTACCGGTGGCCACGCTCCGCTTGGGCGCGTTCATCTCGCGGTAGCCGGTGATGAACTGCATCCCCATCCAGCGGAAGATGTAGTCGACCAGGCTCTTGGCGAAGGGGATGTCGCTGTTGGTCGTCATGCCCGCCGGCTCGAAACGCTGGTGGGTGAACTTGTTGACCAGCCCCTCGACGGGCACACCGTACTGCAGCGCGATGCTGGTGCTCGTGCCCAGCGCATCCATCAGCCCGCCGATGGTGCTGCCTTCCTTGGCCATCGTGATGAACAGCTCGCCCGGCATGCCGTCCTCAAAGAGCCCGACGGTCAGGTACCCCTCGTGCCCGGCGACGTTGAACTTGTGGGTGATGCTGGCGCGGGTGTCGGGCAGGCGGCGGCGCATCGGACGCTCGACGATCCGCACGACCTCCTCCACCTGCTGCATCACGGTCTGCTCGGCGGCGTCGACACCGGCCGCGGCGAGCTCGGCCGACTCCTTCTTCGACTCGCCGACGTTGGTCGCCGCGTCCATCGTGGTGCTGAGCGGCTGGCTCATCTTGCACCCGTCGCGGTAGAGGGCGTTGGCCTTCAGGCCCAGCTCCCAGCTGAGGCGGTAGGCGGCCTTGATGTCCTCCACCGTCGCGTTGTTGGGCAGGTTGATGGTCTTGCTGATGGCACCGGTGATGAACGGCTGCGCCGCCGCCATCGCCTTGATGTGCCCCTCGGGCGCGATAAAGCGCGTGCCGTACTTGCCGCACGGGTTGGCGCAGTCGAAGACCGGCAGGTGCTCGGCCTTGAGGTGCCGCGCTCCCTCGAGCGTCTGCCGCCCGCAGATGATGTCGTTGAGCCCGTCGATCTGGGCCTTGCTCAGGCCCATGTGGCGCAGCAGGTTCCACGACGAGTCGGCGGCGACCGCGTCGGCGTCGACGCCCAGCCGTGCCAGCGCTTCCTCGCCCAGCGCGAACGCGTTGAAGGCGAAGGTGAGCTCAAAGGCGCCGGGGAGAGCCTCGTTGATCTTGCTGACGTCCTCGTCGTTGAGCCCGGCCTTGAGCAACGCCGCCTTGAGGTTGCTGGTGGTGCCGGGGACGGTCACGTCCACCGTCAGCGTGCCCAGCAGGTCGAACATCATCTCACGGATCTGCTCGCCGGTGTAGCCCAGTGCCTCAAGCGCCGGGCGGACCGACGCGTTGGCGATCTTGAAGTAGCCGCCGCCGGCGAGCTTCTTGAACTTCACCAGCGCAAAGTCGGGCTCGATGCCCGTGGTGTCGCAGTCCATCAGCAGCCCGATGGTGCCGGTGGGGGCGATGACGGTGGTCTGCGCGTTGCGGTAGCCGTGCTTGATGCCCAGCTCCAGCGCCTCGTCCCACGAGTCCACCGCGTGCTCGAGCAGCTCCGGCGCGTTCTTCACCAGCAGCCGCCCGCTCTTGCACAGGGCGTGGTCGATCGGCACCGGGCGCGTGTGGATGTTGAGCTGCTCGTACTCGTTGCTCGAACGCTGCACGCCCATCGCGGCCCGGCGGTGGTTGCGGATGACCCGCAGCATCGCGTCCTGGTCGGCCTCGTAGCCGGCGAACGGCCCGTGCTCCTTGGCCATCATGGCGCTCATGCGGTACGAGCGACCGGTGAGGATGGCCGTGAGCGTGCCGGTGAGGGCGCGGGCCTCGTCGCTGTCGTAGGCAAGCCCCGCCTGCATCAGCATCGCGCCCAGGTTCGCGTAACCAAGCCCCAGCGTGCGGTAGCGGTACGACAGCCGGGCGATCTCCTGGCTGGGGAACGCGGCCATGAGCACGCTGATTTCCAGCACCATCGTCCACAGGTCGATGGCGTGCTCGTACCGCTCAACGTCAAAGCGCCGCGTCTGCGGGTCGTAGAGCGTGATCAGGTTGATCGACGCCAGGTTGCAGGCCGTGTTGTCCAGGAACATGTACTCGCTGCACGGGTTGCTGGCGTTGATGCGCCCGGCGCTTGGGCAGGTGTGCCAGGAGTTGATCGTCGAGTCGTACTGCACCCCCGGGTCGGCGCAGCGCCACGCGGCGAAGGCGATCTGGTCCCACAGCTCACGCGCATCGAAGCTCTTGGCCGGCTTGCCGGTGATGCGGTAGCGCGTCTGCCACGCGTTCCCCTTGTCCACCGCCTCGAAAAACTCGTCGGGGATGCGGACCGAGTTGTTGCTGTTCTGCCCGCTGACGGTCGCGTACGCCTCGCCGTTGAAGTCAAAGTCGAGCTTCAGGTCCATCGCCTCGCACTGGGCGGCGGCCTTGGGGTCGTGCTGCTTGAGCACCTTGAGCCCCTCAACCATCGCCTGCACCTTGATCTCCTCGCGCACCTTCCAGTTCACAAACGTCGAGATGTCGGGGTGGTCCATGTCCAGGCAGACCATCTTGGCGGCGCGGCGCGTCGTCCCGCCGCTCTTGATCGCGCCGGCGGCGCGGTCGCCGATCTTGAGCCACGACATCAGCCCGCTGCTCTTGCCGCCGCCGGAGAGCCTCTCGTTCTCAGCGCGCAGGCCGCTGAAATTGGTGCCCGTGCCCGAGCCATACTTGAAGAGCCGCGCCTCGCGGACCCACAGGTCCATGATGCCACCCTCGTTCACCAGGTCGTCCTCAACGCTCTGGATGAAGCAGGCGTGCGGCTGCGGGTTTGAGTAGGCGTCGTCGGCGAGCGAGACCGCGCCGGTCTTGGCGTCGCACACAAAGTGCCCCTGCGCAGGCCCGGTGATGCCGTAGGCGAAGTTGAGCCCGGTGTTGAACCACTGCGGGCTGTTGGGAGCCGCAACCTGGTGGACGAGCATGTACGCAAGCTCGTCGTAGAAGGCCTGCGCATCGTCCTTGCTGTCAAAGTAGTTGTGCTTCTCGCCCCAGTGCCGCCAGCAACCGGCGAGGCGGTGGATCACCTGCCGCGCCGACTTCTCCGGCCCGGTCTTCGCCTTGCCGTGGTCGTCGACGATGATCTTGCCGTCGGGCCCGCTCAGCGGCACCCCCGCCTTGCGGAAGTACTTGCTCACCATGATGTCGGTGGCGAGCTGCGACCACGACTCCGGCACGGAGGCGTCGTCCATCTTGAAGACGACCGACCCGTCGGGGTTGGTGATCTTGCTCGATCGGTTCACCCACTTGACCGTGGAAAAGACGTCCTGGCCAGCGGTAGTGAATTTGCGGGTGATCTTCATGATCGGGGTCCCTAAGCGTGTGGGCGGGCAAACGGGAATCGGCAAACGGCAAACGGTGAAAGGCAGTTGGAAAGTGCGGAACACTCAACCCTGTTCAAGACGCCGGACTAGCCCGGCAAGCAGCATTGCGCAATCTATGACAAGCGGTTCGACCTTGCGCAGAGCGCCGCTCTTGGCGAAACCAACGGCTTCCGCAAGCCTCAACTGTGTTTCCATCTCGTACAGCGAACCACGGGCAATCTTGAGAAACCGCAAGTAGTCGGCTCTGCTGCCGCGTCCGTATCCCTCGGCGATGTTGCTGGGGACGGAGATTGAACTGCGTCGAAGTTGCGAGGTCAGTGCAAACTGCTCTGACTTTGGAAACACCGCCGTCAATTGGTAAACCTCGACGCTGAGAGCGAAGGCTGCCTGCCAGACCCTGAGGTCGCGGTAGGATTCGATCTTTTTGGTCAAGGTTCGCTCCAAAGAACACGTTGAATCTCCATCGACAATGGCCTTTCGCCGATTGCCGTTTGCCCATTGCCGATTGCCCGTTAGTCGACTTTGGGCAACGTCAGCCCACTCTGGTCCTGGTATTTACCGGCTTTGTCCGCGTACGACACCGCGCACACCATGTCGGCGCGGAAGAACAGCAGCTGCCCGATCCCCTCGTTGGCGTAGACCTTCGCCGGCAGCGGCGTGGTGTTGCTGATCTCCAGCGTCACCTTGCCGCGCCACTCCGGCTCGAGCGGCGTGACGTTCAGGACGAGGCCGCAGCGGGCGTAGGTGCTCTTGCCGACGCAGACGACGAGAATGTCGCGCGGCACGGCGATGTACTCGACCGTCTCGCACAGAGCGAAGCTGTTGGGCGGGATGATGACGTGGTCGCGCCCTTCCTTGGCGGTGTCGACTTCCACAAAGAGGTCGTCGTGGAAGTCCTTGGGGTCCACCACCGTCACACCACCCGACCGCGGCGTAGGTGTGAAAATCTTGAACTTGGTCCCGACGCGGATGTCATACCCGTACGAAGAAACCCCGTACGAAATGCGACCGGGACGCTTCTGCGCCTTCTCGAACGGGCGGATTTCGACGAGCTCTTGAATTTGGGTGTCGCAGAGGATGCCCATCAGATCACCTGTGTTTCGCAGCGGATCACTGCGTGTTCGAGACCGCTCCATCAGCAAGCATACCGTACAAAAGCCTTTTTGCAAGCCCGTAGTCAGAGACTTCGGGGCAAGGGGGAGAGCATACCACTACAGATCGTACGTTCAATCGGTCCAACCCACAAAATGTTGTGTATTTTTTGTCGGTTGCGGTTCATGAAGGCGCAAGTCCCGTGATTTCAAGACGTTGGAGCGGTTCAAAAAAGATTTGCAGAGCGCCCAGACTTCCGCCGCCGTCTGGTCGTCAGCCGCGGAGCCATTGTGGAAAACTGCCATCTGAAGAGGTGGCAAAGGCCATTGCGGCTGCCCGTCCTCGGTCGGTCGCCGCCGGTTGGGAATTGCCGGCATTCACTCTTCGCCGCTCGCGTAAACTCTTGTCCCTTGGTGGTTTGCGCAGGACAGCGTGCGTGCTGAGCGGTGGGGCTTCAGCGCGGCGCTCCCGGCAGGAGGCTTTCAGTGGTCAACAGTGCATCGGTCGCTCGCAGCGCGGTTGTGTTGGTGCTCGTCGCCGGGGCGGCGCTCGTCGGCGGGTGCGCGGATAAAGGGCCGTCGCGCCAGGCGAAGTCCGATGGGCCGCTGATCATCCGCGATGTGCCCGCTGCGCTGCGTGGAACGATCGGCTCAGAGTCAACCCTCCGCGGCATCGAGCCCGTGCTCGTCTCGGGCATCGGCCTGGTGGTGGGGCTCGACGGGACCGGCGGCGGACCGTACCCCGCGGCCGTGCAGGGGACGATGGAGCGCGAGCTCGCCCGCCAGGGGATGGGCAAGGCCACGCTCAACGACGGCGGGCCGCTGGCGGGCCTGACGCCGCAGCAGATCCTGGCGCGGAAGGACGTTGCCGTGGTCGTGGTCGAGGCAGTCATCGCGCCGGGCTCGCCGAAGGGTTCCCGCTTTGACCTGCGCGTCAGCGCGCTGCCGGGAACGTCAACAACGAGCATCGAGAACGGCAAGCTCTGGACGACCGACCTGCGCTTCGGCCCGCCGGCGGTGGTGGGCGCCCAGATGGCCCGCGTGATCGGGCAGGCACACGGCGCGGTCTT
>JAUXUZ010000504.1 GCA_030680655.1 Phycisphaerales bacterium | reverse complement strand
AAGTGCAGGTTGAACGTGGTGTTGGCGAACGCTTCAGACGAAACGGCGTACGTCAGCGTCGAGCTCACGCGGTCGGCGTGGAACGTCGAGAGGTCGCGCGACGGTGTGCGCGAGCAGACCTGCACCGGGCTCGTCAATTCGGGGAAGGAGTAGAAGAGCACATCGGTCAGGTGCACCACCCAGTCGGCGATCTGACCGCCGCCGTACTTCCACCAGCTGCGCCACTGCCGCTGCACCATCTGCGGCCGGCACGGCTCAAACTGCGCACCGTTGAGCCACAGGTTGTAGTCCACACCCATGGGCGCCTCGCACGGCTCGCCCAGCTTGCCATCGGCGAAGTAGAAGCCACCGGCCCGCGCGCTGGTGCCGAAGGTGATGTGGGCCTCGATCACCTTCCCCAGCTTGCCCGAGCGGAGGATGTCAACCGCCGCGCGCCGCGCCTGCGACTCGATCCGCTGGGCGCCCGTCTGCGTGGCCAGCCGCGGGTGCGCCTTCACCGCCCGCTCCAGGATGTCCAGCTCCTCAAGCTCGTGCACCAGCGGCTTCTGGCCGTAGATGTGCTTCCCCTTCGCCAGCGCCAGCGTCATGATGGCGCAGTGCGAGTGGTCGGGCGTCGAGACGATCACGGCGTCGAACGCGTCGTCGTAGCGGTCGAAGGCCTCGCGGTAGTCAAAGCACGTGAACGCGCTGGGGTGGTCCTTGGCGGCCTTGTCCAGGGCCGCGGCGTCGACATCGCAGAGGCCGACGATCTCCGCCTGCGGGTGGGAGGCGACGGCCTTGCGGTCCGCCTCGCCGATGGTGCCGACAACGCCGATCGACAGCACCCGCAGCTTGCCCCCGCGCTGCGGTCGCACGCCGCCCCACGACACAGCCGGGATGGCCAGCGCCACCGCCCCAGCGCCGGCCGCCCGCTGCAGGAAGAGTCGCCGGGAGTAGCTGTTCATGGCCATGCGGGTTCACCTCTGCGTGCGGAGTGCGGATCGGGCCGGAGGGGCAAGGAGACGGGCGAGTGTACCAGAAGCGACGCGGAGGTGGTCGAGCGAGCGGTACGATCGCTGCATGACATCCGCCGCCCATCCCGCGCCGCCCGTCCCCTGCGCCATCAACCGCACGGTCGCCTATATCCACGTTGCCGATGTCGACGCCTCGCTCGCCTTCTACGCGCTGCTGGGGTACGCGCCCGAGAAGACGCTCAAGGATGAGCAGGGCCGCGCCTTCTGGTCGCTGGCGCACAGCGGCACCGCCGAGATCATGCTCGCCCGCGCCTCAGGGCCGATCGACGCCGCACAGCAGGCCGTGCTCTTCTACATGTACAGCGCTGATGTCGCGGGCCTGCGGCGCCACCTGCTCGCCAGCGGCCTGCACGCCGGCGGAATCTACCGGGGAGCGGCAGGACCAAACGGTGGTCGGCGCGAAGTCTTCGAGATCGCACGCCCTGACTACATGCCCGCCGGTGAGGTGCGCATCGCCGACCCCGACGGCTACATCATCCTCGTCGGCCAGTTGAACTAAACGGCGGTAGACCGCGCAAGCGGGACCAGCCCCCGGAGGCGCCTGTCGCAGTCGGAGCGGATCGGGTAAGCTCCCGCCATGCCCGCACTCTCGATTGTCATCGCCGCCGCGCTCGCGTTTGTCCAGCCCCCCGGCCTCTCGGTGCCTCCATCGGCGCTCGCGCCGCGTGGTGATGCCACGCACTCGCCCGGTGTCACCTTCCGGCTCTTCCAGCTGGAGGGCGACGACATCAAGGCGATCCCCAGGCTGAAGGAAGGGCAGACGCCCAACGTCGACGAGCTGCGGCCGGTGATCGACTGGACGACGGGCGACTTCCCGGCGGTGAAGGCGCCGTTCAAGACCGAGGTCCGCGCGAGCCTCGTGCCGACCGACGATGGTGACTACATCTTCCGCCTCACCAGCGACGATGGCTCGCGCATGGTGATCGACGGCAAGGTGG
>JAUXUZ010000487.1 GCA_030680655.1 Phycisphaerales bacterium | reverse complement strand
TAGACCTGCATGATCCGGTCGCTGTCGCACGGCACGACCAGGTTCGGCGGAACCTGGTTGACAAACTCAATTCCCGTGCGCCGGGCCTCGCGATCAAGGCGCACGAGCGTCCACGCCTCCTCGATGAGCGCGCGGACCTCGACCGGCCTGCTCGCCGGCGGGCGGACACGGGCGAAGTCGAGCAGGCTCTCACTCAGTCGCTCAAGGCGTGCAACCACCCGCACCAGCAGCGCCGCCTCGTCGGGCTCGAGCCGGCGGTAGGGCTCCTTGACCAGCTTTTCAGCCAGCCCCTTCACCACCGCCAGCGGTGTGTTCATCTCGTGGGCCAGACCGGCGGAGAGGATGCCCAGGCTCACCAGGCGGTCGGCGTCGGCGAGGTTGCGCTGGGCGCCTTCGATCAGCGCGTTCTTCTTCTGCAAGTCGGCGGCGACGCGCTCGATCTCGGCCAGCGCATCGTTGGCCCGGCGCTCGTTGTCGCGCATCGCACGCACGGTGTCGTTGCGTGAGCGCATGATCTGCCCGAGCTCGTCGGCGGGGATCGACCGCGCGGGGATCAGCTCGCCGCTGCGCTGGTTGCGGCGCACCGCGTCGTCGGCGGCGAGCATGGCGCGGATCGGCGTGTAGACGTGCTTGGGGAGCACGAGGATCTCAATCGCCAGCGCGATCGTCGCGTAGACGCCCAGCAGCGCCCCGACCAGGAACACGTACATCCACACCACCGCCCGGCGCGCCGACTCCATCCGCACCGTAGCGCTGTAGTACGTGCCCGCGCCGGCGTCGTAGACCACCACCGTGGGCGCACGGCCGGGCGAGATGACCGCGACCGGCTCGCCGGGCATCGAGTGCGCCCGCACCGCTGCGTCGCTGTCGATCGAGAGGCCGGCGATGCTCCCCGCCGAAAGGGTGACATCGTCGGGCAGCCCGCGACGCAACGCGTCGATCGCCGGGTCCGCTCCCCCGGCACCACCGCCACGCTCACCGCTCCCGAGCAGCTTGAGCTTGGCGCCCAGCACGCCCATCACCAGGCGTGCCTCGTGCTCCTCGGCTTCCTGCACGATCCGCCCCACCGCCGGGCGCAAGGCCACCACAAGGATGGCCGCCAGCAGCAGCGAGAAGAAGGTGTGAAGGAAGATGAGCTTCTTGCGGATCCGCATCCCGGCCAGCAGGCCGGGCTGGCGCGGCGACTCCCCCAGGGGATTTGACGGCTCGAGCTGGATGGGCGTGTTCTGATCGGGCAAGGGGCGCACCGTGCAAAGCAGTCGACGGCAGAGACTAGACTGACGCGTGAAGACACCCGGCGGCAGCAATCCTCGTGGCAAGAACCCCGCACCCGGCCAGCGGCGCGACGGTCCATCGTACGGGAAACCCCCGGCCAAGGGCGGACCGGACGCGCGTCCCCCGCAGGGCGCTGGCGCTGGAGGTGGCCGCAAGGGCCCACCCCCGCGCGGGCGCATGCCCGGGCCCGCCCACCCCACCCGCCAGACCCGACCCGACCAGCCCGCCAGGCAGACGCTCGCTGAGCTGAACGCCGCCGCCACCGAGGCCTGGGCTGTCCCGACGGGCGATCAGGCACGCGACGCGGTGATGAGCCACCTGGCGCAGCAGATCCGCCGCTTCCCGCGTCTGGACCTCACCGGGCCCGAGCTGCCCGTCTCGATGGACCCGCGCGATGCCGCGCTGGCCCACGCGATCTACGACGCGGTGGTGCGCCGCTGGACCACGCTGGAGCGCCTTATCGCCAAGAACGCGCGCAAGCCGCTCCCGTCGATCGACCCGCCCGTGCGCGCCGCGATGCTCGCCGGCGCTGCGCAGATCGTGCTGCTCGACCGCATCCCGCCGCACGCGGCCGTCAACCACGCTGTGCAGTGGGCCAAGCTGAACGTCAACACCGGCTCGGGCGGGTTCGTCAACGCGGTGCTGCACCGCATCGTCGAGGCCGTCGGGCCCGACAGCGCTGCGATCCCCCTCCCCGCCGACTGGGCATCGTCGCGCCGCATCGTCCCGCTGCCGGGCGGGATGGCGCGGGTGCTGACCGCCGACCTCATGCCCGAAGAGCCCGACCGCCGCCCGGCCGTGGCGCTGGGCCTGCCCACCGCGCTGCTGACGATGCTCCGCGCCACCCTCGGCGAGGAGGCCGCCAGCACCATCGCCCTCGCCTCGCTGAGCAACGCCGTCACGGTGCTCAACACCGCCCACGCGAAGATCCCCCTCGAAGCGCCCGACACGACGCCCCACCAGGTCACCGGGCATGCCGTTTTCTCCGGCACCCACGCCGAGCTCTCGCGCCTGCTCAAGTCGCGCCCCGACATCTGGGCGCAGGATGTCGCCTCCGCCCACACCCTGCGCCACGCCGCCGCTGTGCTCGCAATGGCCGGCGCTGCGCCGGTGCGCATCCTTGACCTCTGCGCCGGGCAGGGCACCAAGACGCGCCAGCTCGCCGCGATGTTCAAGGATGCCAAGGTCTTCGCCACCGACACCGACGACCGCCGGCTGGCGACGCTGACGGCCCTCTTCCACGGCTCGCCGCAGGTGACGGTCGTGCGTTCGCAGCAGGTT
>JAUXUZ010000484.1 GCA_030680655.1 Phycisphaerales bacterium | reverse complement strand
ACCGGCCCCACCGGCAGCGGCAAAACCACGACCCTCTACGGCGCACTGGGGCGCGTCGACCGCAGCGCGCGCAACGTCATGACCATCGAAGACCCCGTCGAGTACCACCTCGAGGGGATCTCGCAGACGCAGGTCAACGTCAAGCGCGGCGTGACCTTCGCCACCGGGCTCCGGTCGCTCCTGCGTCAGGACCCTGACGTCATCCTCGTCGGTGAGATCCGCGACAACGAGACCGCCCAGCTCGCCGTGCAGGCCTCTCTCACGGGCCACCTGGTGCTCGCCACGCTCCACACCAACGATGCCCCCAGCGCCATCGCGCGCATGCTCGACATCGGCATCGAGCCCTACCTGCTCACCAGCACGCTCCTGGCGGCCATCGCCCAGCGCCTCGTGCGCCGCGTCTGCCCCGACTGCGCCGGCACCGGCAAGGACCCGAACCCCACGTCCAGTCGATCCGAGGGGCGCTGCGAGCGCTGCTTCGGCACCGGCTACTACGGGCGCGTCGGCGTCTTTGAGATCATGCGCATGACCGAGGAGCTCCGCGAGATGGCCGGGCGCCGCGCCAACGCCATCGAGATCGACAAGGCCGCCAAGGCCGCTGGCTTCAAGACCATGGCCGACGACGCCAGAGAAAAAATAGCACAGGGCCTTACGACACAGGCAGAGATCGACCGCGTCCTCGGCTGACCGGGCCGCACATTCCAGAAGCACGAACAGCGATAGGAACGACCATGCGCACACTCACCCTCGCGCTCATCTTCACCACTCAGGCGCTTGCGCAGACGCAACCGCCCGCCGAGCCCGCGCCGACGCCGCCGGCAACGCCCCCCGCGACCGCGCCAGCTAACCCACCGGCCGTGCCAGGTCCTGCGCCGGCTCCACCAGCCGTGATCGTCCCAAAGACCGGCGCGATCATCCCCGAGGCGCAGGCCGTCTTCGACCGTGCGATCGCCACCTACAAGGGCGCCAAGTCGTACAACGAGACCGTGGTCGTCACGCTCTCTCAGCGTGCCACCGGTCTCCCCGAGGGCTCCGATCCGCCCGCCGGTCAGGCGTCAACGACGAAGTTCCACTGGGCAGGCG
>JAUXUZ010000477.1 GCA_030680655.1 Phycisphaerales bacterium | reverse complement strand
GGGTGGAGGGGGCGGAGGGGGGAGCATTCAAGATTCATGCGCCGATCATCGCGATGACCAAGGGTGAGATCATCCGCGCGGGGACGAAGCTGGGTGTGGACTACGCGCTGACGCACTCTTGCTATGACCCGGTGGAGCGTGGGGGCGCGGTGCTCGCGTGCGGGTTGTGCGATAGTTGTGTGATCAGGCGGAGCGGGTTTGTGGCCGCGGGGGTGCCTGACCCGACGCGGTACGTGGAGGGGTGAGGTCGCGGTGGTGGTGTGAGTGTGGCTGGTACGATTGGTTGAACGGTGACAGACAAGGGAGGACGCATGGCGCATTCACTGAGCGATTTTCTGGCGTTAACGGCCGACCGGCCGCAGAACACGGGCGCGTTTGAGGTTGAGAGCGAGCGGATCCTGCAGGTGAACCTGGGGGGCGCGGGGTCGGGCGGGGCTGCGCTTGGGGAGCTGTGGATCAAGCACGGGTCGATGGTCGCTTACCGGGGCGAGATCGGGTTTGAGCGGCAGGGGATGCTCGAGCAGGGGATCGGCAACTTCCTGAAGAAGGCGATCAGCGGCGAAGGGGCGACGCTGTCGCGCGCGACGGGGCGCGGGCAGCTCTACCTGGCCGACGGCGGCAAGCGGGTGACGGTGCTGCGGCTTGGTGGTGAGTCGATCTTTGTCAACGGCAACGACCTGCTGGTGTTTGAGCCGAGCGTGCAGCACGAGATCAAGATGATGAAGAAGCTCTCGGCGGTGGTGTCGGGTGGGCTGTTCAACGTGCGGCTGAGCGGGCACGGTGTGGTGGCGATCGTGACGCACGGGCAACCGCTGACGCTGGTGGTGGCGCAGGGGCAGCCGGTGTTCACCGATCCGCAGGCGACGGTGGCGTGGTCGGGGAACCTGTCACCGGATTACAAAACCGACTTCCAGCTCAAGTCGCTGCTGGGGCGCGGGAGCGGGGAGAGCTTTCAGATGAAGTTTGATGTGGCAGCGGGCGGTAATGGCGGGCCGGGGTTTGTGATCGTGCAGCCGTACGAGGAGCGGGTCGCCCAGTCGGACGATTGAGCGCATCAGCTTGTGTGGGGCAGGAGGGTGTCGTGCCCATCGAGGGTGATCGCGGCCCAGGGGTGTGCGCCTTCGGGTGCGAGCGCGAGCTGGTTGATGCCTTCGGCGGCGCTGGTTGCCGGCGGCGGTTCGTTGTGGAGGTAGAAGCTGGCGGTGCAGCGGAGGTCGCCGGCGGTGACGGTCCAGCGCCAGTGGTCGTTGGTCTGGGTGAACGAGTCGAGGGTGAGGTGGGGTGCGTGGGAGAGGAGGTGGCGGCGGAGGGTGAGGGCGCGCCAGGTGGTGAAGAGCTTGGCGGCGTTGGTATCGGGGTTGGCCAGCAGCGCGGCGGCCGCGGCGGATGGGTCGGCGTTCCAGCGGCGGAGGATGTCGTCGAGGAGTGCGCGGTGGGCGTCGAAGTTGACGGGGCGGCGGTTGTCGGGGTCGACCAGGGAGAGGGTCTGGCACTCGCTGCCCTGGTACCAGTCGGGCGTGCCGGGGAAGAGGGTTTTGAGCGTGGCGATGGCGATGGAGGTGCGGGCTGCGCGGTGGCGCGAGAGTCGCGCGAGGGCCTCGATGCGCTGGCGGAGGGGCTGGAAGTGTGGGCTGAAGAGGAGGCGGTCGATGGCGTGTGCGCAGGCTTTTTCATAGGCCTCGTCGGGCCGCGTCCAGCGGGTGGCGAGCTTGGCCTCGCGCGAGGCCTTGACGGTGTAGGCCTTGAGGCGCTGGGCGAGCGCGGGTGATGGATTGGCGTCGAGTGGCCAGCGCGCGAAGGCGGAGTGGAGGATGAGGGAGAGGTCGCTGGGTGCGGGGGGCGGGCCGGCGCTGCCGTCGTAGGCGGCGGTGAGGGTGGGGAGGGCGTCGTCGAGCAGGTTGGTCCAGGCGCGCGGGTTGTGGGTGAGCGCGGCGAGTCGAGCGCGGGCGTCTTCGGAGCGTTTGGCGTCGTGGGTGTCGGTCGCGTTCATCGCGAGGGGGGCGGCGTGGCGGACGGCGGCGAGGTGGCGCAGCTGCGCGGGGGCATCGACGGCGACTGGCTCGGTGCCGACATCGTTGAGGGCGGGGCAGGCGGTGTCGCGGTAGAGGGCGGTGTCTTCGATGCCCTTGGCGGCGAGGGGGCCGGTGAACTGCTGCCAGAGGCGGGCGCAGGCGAGCGCGGCGGCGCGGTGCTGGCCCTGGGCGAAGGGGCCGGAGAGGGTGAAGAGGTCGACGAGGGTGGCGAGGGCGGGGGACTGGTCGGCGATACTGGCGGCGGCGTGGATGCGGAGGGTGTCGCTGGCGGGCGTGCCGTTGTCGTCGGTGTACGTGCGGTAGACGCCGAGGCAGGCGGAGAGGTCGATGGTGGCCTGGCGGGTGTGGGCGGGGTCGAGAGTGATGCCGGTGGCGGTGATGCAGGACTGCAACGAGCGGCAGAGGCGGCTGAGCTCGGGCTCGAGGATGGTGGCGGCGACCTCGCGCTTGCAGGCGCGGGCGAGGGTGGGGAAATCGGCGGGGGCTGCACCGGTGGTGAGGGCGTGGCGGCGGAGCTGTGCGAGGCCATCGTTGTTGACGGCGAGGGCGGCGGCGGTGGCGAGGAAGGCGTAGCCGGTGGCGCCGTCGATGGGCCACTGGTCGGGGATGGTCTCGCCGTGGGCGAAGATCTTCTCGACGAAGATGGGGAGGCGTGAGGGGGAGGGGGGGGAGGCGGAGTTGAGGGCGGCGCGGAGGCGGGTGAGGTATTGGAGGGGGTCGGCGAGGCCGTCGATGTGATCGATGCGGACACCGTCGATGCGGGCGCGGGTGGCGAGGTCGATGACCTTGGTGTGCAACTGGTTGAAGACGTGCGGGTCTTCGATGCGGAGGCCGGCGAGGTCGGCGATGTCGAAGAAGCGGCGGTAGTTGATGCGTTTGAGGCCGTCGCGCCAGAAGGCGAGTTCGTAGTGCTGGTGGCTGAGCAGG
>JAUXUZ010000470.1 GCA_030680655.1 Phycisphaerales bacterium | reverse complement strand
CTGCGGGCTGTCGGCTCGGGTGGGGCATGCGAAACGACTGTATCAAACAGGTGTTTGAAGTCAAGGGCCGGCGTGCGATGTCGCGCCCGGGGGCCGGATCTCGGGTCCGGGTCGGTTGGTCGTGTTCTGGGACCGTCTGACGGCTTACCCCTCCCTCCTGACCGTCACCCGTGTTCCCCCGCGCGGGTGTTTGCCGCGAGGACGGTGCGGCCTCGGTGAGCGGCGAAACCGATGATCAGGGCATGTTCTGGGAATCCTGCAACAACAACGACCCGTCCAAGCCCACCGCGACTGACCCGCGCCGCAAGCACGGACGGCTCGCCTGCGCGATGGCCCACAGCACCCTCGGCGAGGTCGCCGATGTGTCGGCCGGCGGCATGCGGGTGAAGTCCTCGATCAAGCTGGAGAAGGGGCAGGGTGTTGTGGTGACGGTGAGCACGCCGGCCGGCCCGATGCCCGTGCAGTGCACGGTGATGTGGGTCAAGCGCGTCAAGCTCTTCTGGTTCAGCATGGGCCTGCGGTTTGAGAACCTCAACGAGCAGGGCAAGAAGGTCATGCGCGAGTTCGCCCGTGCCGCGGCCGACAAGGAGGTCGTCCGCCCGAGCGTGCAGGCGTTGATTGAAGAGGCACGCAAAGCGGGCTGACGGTTCAGGCGGGCAGCGGGGTGCGGTTGGTGGGCGCAACGAGGTAGAAGCGTCCGACCTTGATCTCGAACCACTCGCCGTCGTCGCCTTCCATCTGGAACTCGCCTTCCATCGTTCCCCACGGCGTGGGGAGCGGGCAGAAGCTCTTGTAGACGAACGTCTGGCCCTGATCAAGCCGTGGCTGACGGCCGACAACGCCCTCGCCGCGCACGTCGTTGATGCGTGCCAGCTCGTCGACGATCACCCAGTGGCGCGAACGGATCGTGGCCGGGAGGCCCTCGACGTTCCGCACCTGCACGCTGTACTCGAAGATGTACCTGCGCTGCTCGGCGTCGGACTGCTCGGGCACGTACGTCGGCGTGACGGTGACGCGGTACCCGGCGCTATTCGCGACCGAGCCGAGCTTCGCCTTTGCTGGTACGAGCGTGTCCATCCGAACGAGATCATACCTCAAGATGAGGCTGCGCGGTAGGAAAAGAAGAGTCTGGAGTAAGGATCAGGCTTCTGCGCCGGTGGCGGGGGGCGCCAGAGAGGCGTTCCTCGCCGTGGCGGTGGCCCGGCGACCGGCGAGCAGCCCATGGCGCGGGCCGAACACCAGGGCGAGCGAGAAGATGAAGGACTGCACAAGGACGATGCACGCACCGGTCGCGCCGTCGATGAAGTAGCTGATGTAGGTGCCGCCGACGGCCGCGGAGACTGCGGAGAGGGCGGCGATGAGGAGGGTGCGGTCGAAGCGGTCGGTGAGCAGCCTGGCGGTGCAGCCGGGGGTGATGAGCATGGCGACGGTGAGGATGATGCCAACGGCCTGCAGCGACGCGACGATGACGGCCGAGATCAGGCAGAGGAACAGGTAGTGGAGCGCCTGCGGGCGGAGGCCGACGGCGCGGGCGTGGGCGGGGTCGAAGCAGTAGACCAGCAGGTCCCGGCGTTTGACGAGCACGACGACAAGGGCAACGCCCGCGCAGACGGTCGCCTCGACCATGTCTTCAGACTCGATGCCGAGCAGGTTGCCGAACAGGATGTGGTTGAGGTGAAGGTCGGTCTGCACGCGCGAGAAGAGAACCAGCCCCAGGGCGAAGAGCCCGGTGAAGACGATCCCCATCACCGTGTCCTCTTTCACGCGGCTGTGGGCCTTGATCCAGCCGGTGGCCAGCGCGCAGAAGAGCCCGGCGAGGAACGCGCCGACCGAGAGCGGCCAGCCGATCATGTAGGCGATCACCACACCCGGCAGCACCGCGTGGGAGACCGCGTCGCCCATCAGCGACCACCCCTTGAGCACGAGGTAGCACGACAGGAGCGCGCAGGAGACCCCAACGAGGCTCCCGACGAGCATCGCCTCAACCATGAACCCGTGCGTGAAGGGCTCGAGCAGGCGGGCGATCATGCGGCACCGCCTGAGAGGGCGGGCGCCGCCCTTCCCGCAACCACGCGGCTCCGGTGCGCCGTGATCAGGCCGTGCTTGGGGGCAACGGCGAGTGTGACGGCGAACACGCCCGTCTGGAGCACCACGATGCACCCGCCGGTTGAGCCGTTGAGGAAGTAGCTCGCGTAGGCGCCCACGGCCGCGGTCAGCGTGCCGACCGTCATCGCGATCAGCATCATCGCGCCGAACCGGTCGGTGAGCAGGTAGGCGGTTGCGCCCGGCGTGACGAGCATCGCGACGACCAGGCACGCGCCGACAGCCTGCAGCGAGGCGACGGCCGTCGCGGCGAGCAGCGTCAGGAGCAGCGCGTGGAGAAAGCGCGTGGGCAGGCCCACCGCGCGGGCGTGGCTGGGGTCGAAGAGGAAGATGACCAGGTCCTTCCATTTGAAGGCGAGCACCGCGAGCGTAACGGCGGAGATGATCAGTACCTGGACGATGTCGGCGTCGGCGATGCCCAGGATGTTGCCAAAGACGATCGTCTTGAGGTTGATGTTGCTGGGGTAGAGCGAGATCAGCAGCACGCCCAGCGCAAAGAAGGTGGTGAAGACGATGCCGATCACCGCGTCCTCGCGCAGGCGGGTGCGGTCTTTGACGAACCCCATCACGCCGGCGGCGAGCATCCCCGAGGCGAACGCTCCAAGGGCGAAGGGGAGCTTGGCGGCGTAGGCGATCGCGACGCCGGGCACGACCGCGTGCGAGAGCGCATCGCCCATCAGCGACCACCCCTTGAGCGTGACGAAGCACGACAGGGCCGCGCAGGTGAGCCCGATGAGCGCACTGACGCCGATCGCCTTGAGCATGAACTCCGACTGCAGCGGCTGGAGGAGCGCATCGATCACGCGCCGGCCCCCGGGGGCGCGGTCGGCGCAGGGCGGTCAGGGGTGGTGCGGGGCGGGGGGAGGCCGTCGTCGCCGAGGATGAGCGCTCCCTCGTCGTCGGTCAGCACCGTCAGCTCGTGGCTGGTTGCGCCGGGAACGTCCGTGTGATCGACCCGGAGGCGTCGCAGAGCGCCGCCGAACGCGAGGGCCAGGTTGTCGCGGGTGAACGTGGTGGCGGTTGGGCCGGCCGCCACCACCGTGCGGTTGATGATGACGACCCGGTCGCAGAACCGCGGGACCGACCCGAGGTTGTGGGTGGAGACCAGCATCGTGCACCCCTGGTCGCGCATGCGGTCCAGCAGGGCGATGATCGCCTCTTCCGTCTGCACGTCGACGCCTGTGAACGGCTCGTCGAGGAGGATGATCTTCGCCTGCTGAGCCAGGGCGCGGGCGAGGAAGACGCGCTTGCGCTGCCCGCCGGAGAGCTCGCCGATCTGCCGGCTTCGCAGATCGGCCACGCCGACTTGCTCGAGCGCCTCGGCCGCGAGGCGCTTGTCGCTCTGGCGCGGGATGCGCAGGAGGTTCATCGCGCCGTACCTGCCCATCAGCACCACGTCCCACACGCTGACGGGGAACGCCCAGTCGACGTCCTCGGACTGGGGGACGTAGGCGACGCTGGCCTTCTTGTGCGCGGCGCCGACGGGCTGGCCGTTGATCCGGACGGACCCGGCGGCGGGCTTCACGAACCCCATGATCGCCTTGAAGAGCGTCGACTTGCCGCTGCCGTTGACGCCGACGAGCCCGCAGATCGTGCCGCCGTCAAGCGAGAACGTCGCGTCGCGGAGGGCTACGTGCCCGTTTGTGTACGCGACCGTGACGCCGCGCACGTCGATCGCCGGGGACGGGGGAGGCGGGGGGGTGTTCGCCGGATTGGTGCGCAGGCTGCTGGCCATGATCGGGAGAGGGCGGGTCAGTTCTTCGGGAGTGACGGAGGTGTGGGAGCGGTCGCAGGGAGCCCGAACCCCTTGATGATCGTCTGGGCGTTGACACGCAGCAGGTCGAGGTAGGTCGGGGCGGGTCCGTCGGCGTCGGTGAGGGAGTCGACGTAGAGCACGCCGCCGTAGCGTGCGCCGGTCTCTTTGCAGACCTGCAGCATCGGCTTGTCGCTGATGGTGCTCTCGGAGAAGCAGACCGGCACGCCCGCGGCGCGGACGGCGTTGATCACGCCCATGATCTGCTGCGGCGTGCCCTCCTCGTCGGCGTTGACGGGCCAGAGGTAGAGCTCGCGCATCCCGTAATCGCGGCAGAGGTAGGAGAACGCACCCTCGCACGAGACCAGCACGCGTTGCTGTAAGGGGATCGCGTCCAGGGCCGCGCGGAGGGTGCTGTCGATCGCGTTCAACTCGGCGGTGTAGCGCTCGGCGTTGGCGGTGTAGACCGCGGCGTTGGGTGGGTCGAGCCTGACGAGCGCATCGCGGATGTTGGCGACGTACGTGATCGCGATGGTGGGGGACATCCACGCGTGCGGGTTGGGCTTGCCGTCGTACGGCCCCTGGCCGATGCTCATCGGCTCGACGCCCTCAGAGAGCAGAGCGGTGGGGACGTTCTTCACCTTGCCCATGAACTTCTCGAACCACCGCTCAAGGCCGAGCCCGTTGACGAGCACCAGGTCGGCCGACTGTGCCTTGACGATGTCGCCGGGGGTCGGCTCGTAGTCGTGGATCTCCGCGCCCGGCTTGGTGATCGACTCGACGACGGCGGCGTCGCCGGCGACGTTGCGGGCGATGTCGGCGACAACGGTGAAGGTGGTCACGACGCGTTTCCTGCCGTCGGCTGGCCGTGGCGTGGCGGGCCTGGACTCACACGCGCAGGCCAAGAGCGCCCCGGCGCAGGCGATTGCCAGTAGCAGGACGGATCGGCGTGGTGTGAGAAGGGAGTGCTTTGCGGGTTGGTTCATTGCGGGTCTCATCTTAAGTGTCACCAGCGGAGCGAGACGCCCGTGAACACCCCGAGGTCGTCGGCAGGTCCGGTGAGGCCGATGCGCACGCCGCAGTCGAGCTGCACATCGGCGGTGAGGGCGTAGGTCATGCCGGTGTTGAAGTAGGCGCGGTAGTCCTCCTCGTCGCTGAGGCTGAGATAGCCGGCGTACTCGATGAACGCACCGACGCGGTCGGAGAGGTCGCAGGCGATGGTGGCGGTGTGGAGGAAGTCGAGCGCGTTGCCGTCGCCGTCAGCGCTGGAAACAAAGTCCAGCTCGGCCATGAGGCCCAGGCTCCACCCTTCACACAGGTCCACGGCCGCGGGGACGATGATGCCGCCCTCGACTTTGTCGGCGCCGAGCCCTTCGCGGGCGGTGGGGAAGGTGACAAACGGCATGACGGCGAGGGCCCATCCGCCGGTGGCTTCGGTTGAGTCGTTGCCGAAGACGTTGACCTTCAGGCGCACGGTCGTGTCTCCGAAGCCGCTGAAACGCTCGGTGACGCCCGTCGCGCGGACCTCGGCACGCTCCTGGGTGTACGGATCGATGCCGATCTGCAAGTCGATGCTGTTGGTCAGGCCGAACTTGACCAGCATCGGCGCAACGGCGAGCGTCCGGGTGTTCGTGCCGTTGCCGCGGCCGTAGGTGAAGTCCACAAAGCTGAGTTCCACCTGTACGTGCCCGGCGTCGAGGGTGAACGGGCTCTCGGTCGTGTCCGGCCGGTCGGTGCTCATCTGGCGCATCAGGTCTCGGGGCGTGGGGTTGAAGAGCCAGTACCCGTTCTTGTCGGGCGCGGGCGTTCCGCCGCCGGGCTGGGCGTGGGCGAGCGAGGCCGAGAGCAGGGCGATGGCGGCTGAAACTGTGCGGCGGGCGATAAGCATGTGGGAGTATCCAGACTCAAGAGTTTGAGTACTCAAACTTTAGAGTGAACCCCCGGCCGTGTCAAGGCGCGTAGAGTCGGTGACCTCATGGCCACCGAAACCGTCGAGAACTACCTCAAAGCCCTCCTCACCCTCTGCGACGAGTCGCCCACCGGCGAGGCGGGGCTGGTGCGCCTGGCCGCGGTGCTGGGGGTGACCAAGGGGACGGCGACCTCGATGATCAAGCGGCTGGCGGAGGGGAAGCTGGTCAAGGCCGAGCGGTACGGCGGCATCACGCTCACGGGCAAGGGGAGACGGGCGGCGACCGACGTGCTGCGCAGGCACCGCCTCCTGGAGACGTTCCTGGTACGCACGCTCAAGCTTGACTGGTCGACGGTCCACGCAGAAGCCGAGCGCCTCGAACATGCGGTTTCTCCACTGGTGATCGACGCGATCGACGCCCTGCTCGGCCACCCGAGCGTCGACCCGCACGGCGACCCGATCCCCGACAAGTCGGGCCAGACCCGCGCGGCCAGCTCACGCCCGCTGAGCGCCTGCGCTATGGGTGACAAGACGCGTCTGGTGCGGGTTGCCGATCAGGAGGGGGCGTTCCTCGGCTTCGCCGCGCGGCACGGGCTGATGCCGGGGGTGAGGCTGACGGTGCTGGACGCCGACCCGCAGGCCCAGTCGATGTTGGTGCAGGCCCAGGGGCACGACCCGGTGTGGCTGGCGACAGCGGCGGCAGGGAAGATCGCGGTTGAGGCGGGGAGCGACTGACGCCCGAGTGGGTAACCGGGGTCTGGGGCGATGGGGTGGGGGGCGGAGGGTCAAATCCTCAGATTGCGTGATGATTGCGCAGGGGGGGTTGACGCGGTCCGCGCGGCTCCTACGTCTGTGAGCGTGTTGAGACTGAGTCTCAATGACGTTTTGTACCCCGAGCGTTGGGAAGCGCTCACCTTTGAGGAGATCGCGTCGTGAAGAGCACCTTGTTCACCGTGGCCGCGATGTCGGCTGGTTCGTTCGCCTCGGTTGCGATGGCGGACTTTCACGTCCCAAACGGCATCAACTATGGCTGGGTCCGCGGCGTGACGCCCGGCTCAACCTACGCCCAGTGGGAGTCGTTCGTGTCGATCGGCGGGCCGAACAACCCTGACGTCGGGCAGTCGGTCGTCGGGACGCTGGCCGCTGGCGCTCAGCCGTTCAACGTGACCGCGGCGGGCGCGCTGACGGTTGTGGCCGGCTCGGGCAACCTGTACAGCGGGTTTGCGCCGACGGCGGTCACGATGACGGTTCCCGGCTTCAACTGGCCGGCGGGGACGACAACGCTGCTGCTGCAGGTGCGGACGGTGGGGACGGAGATCAACGGCGCGACGCTCAACATCGGCGGCGTTGTTCCGACGACCGTAACCGAACTTTCGCGCATCTCGATGGGCGCTCAGGGCGCGCAGGTGGAAACACTTTACCGGTTCGATCTCCCCAGCGACGTCTCGACCTACACCGTCCTGTTCAGCTCTGTGACGTCGCACTTCAGCGTCGACCGTGTCGCGATCGACACGTTCACGGTCCCTACCCCCGGCGCGGCCGTGGTGCTGGGGCTCGCGGCCTTTGGCGCGGCACGCCGCCGCCGGGCCTGAACGGCGCACGGCTGACCGGCGTGCAAGGAGCGGCAATGTCCTTCGGCTCGCACAACCTGGAGAGTGAACCGGAAGCGGTCACGACGGCTCAAAGGACCGCCCGTATGCCGTCGTGCCCGCTTTCGGCGTGGGGGGCGTGGCTTGGATGGCTGGTGCCCTGGCGCAGGCCGACCGGGCCGCGGCGGCGTTGGGCGGTGGCTACGGCGTGGGGGGCGAAGTGGGCGGCTGCGCTCTGGGTGGTCGCTTGCGTGAAGTGCATCGTGCTGTACATTGTCATACCGTCCGTCATCGTCTGGTGGGGCGGTTCAAGCGTGGCGGGTGGGGGCGCGGACGCGGGATTGGAGAAGCAACGTGAGCGAGAACCTCAACCGTCCGTCCTCGTCGAGTCCGTCTCGGTGTCCGATGAACTTCTTGAGCCGGTCGAAGCCGGGCGCTGAGCCCCTCCCTCCCCTCTCGGCGGAGCTGAAGTCGGGCACGCAGAAGCAGCACGATGAGGCCGAGGGGCACGGGCTGCACGCGGTGCTGTTCGGCTCGCAGGGTGTGGCGGCGGCGCGGGAGGCGTACGCGCGGCTGCTGGGTCAGCACCTGCTGATCCAGGAGTCGTTCGAGCCGCTGCTGCGGAAGGCGGCCGGCGCGAGTGGGTGGGGGAGGGTTGTCCGCGAGCACCACTACCACCTGGCGGGCCTGCGTGACGACTGCGCGGTGATGGGTGTGACGGTGGACATGCTCCAGCCGCTGCCGGCGACGGCGCGGTTCATCGAGCGGATCGAGACGCTCGGGCGGGACGATGCCAGCGGACTGCTGGGGGTGTTCTACGTGTTCGAGGGGTCGACCAACGGGGGGACGATCATCGCGATGCGGGTGCGGGAACTGCTCAGCCTGCACGGCGAGGGTGGGACGCGGTTTATCAACCCGCACGGGCAGCAGGTGCGGCCGCGGTGGATGGAGTGGAAGCAGGGGGTTGACGGGCTTGAGCTGACTGTTGAGCAGCGGGCGGCGGCGATCGCGGGTGCGCAGGAGGCGTTCACGCTCTCGCACGCGGTGCTGGGGGATGTGGCGGGAGCGATGACATCGGCGATCGGGGGCAAGCCGCAGGTGGTGGTGCTGCCGATCAAGGCAGCGAAGCAGACGAACTGATCGGCCCAGGCAGCGTGACGTGCCACCGATCACCGGCTTTGCGGTGATCGGTGCGCTGTGCATCGGGTGTTCCACAGCCCTTCGGACACCGATCACCGTCAGAGCACGGTGATCGGTGGCACGGGGTGATGCTCAGGCCCGCGCCCCTTCTGCTCCTCTGCAACATCTCCAAAAGAAACCGGCGGGCCTTGCGGCCCGCCGGTCTGAGTCAGATCAGGTTGTGTAGAGGGTGTAGGAGGCGTCGATTACTTGACGAGGTTGGTGGACTCTTCCTCGTCGATCGACTTCTTGAAGTAATCGCTGGTGACCGAGAGCGTGCTGCGGCTGTCGCCGTTGGCGGCGTTGTTCTTAGCGCGGACCGTCCAGCGGACGGTCTGCTTGGGAGCAAGCGTGCCGACGGTGCCCAGGGTGATCGCGTCGCCGGCGTTGGTGACGGCGGTGTCGCCGCTGCCGCTGACGAACGAGAGGCCCGGGGCGAGCTTGAACACGGCCTTGACGTTGCTGTCGGCCTTGTTGCCCTGGTTGGTGATCACGATGGTGAAGGTGGTCTCGCCGCCAACCTCGATCGGGTCGGGGCTGTCGACGAGCTCGATCACGATCGCGGGCACGCCGGAGACGGCGGTGACCGCGTTGGCGGAGGCCGCCTGGCAGCAGACGCTGGAGACCGTTGCGGAGTTGCGGATCTCGGTGGCGGAACCGCTGTTGAGCGTGACCGTCATGGTCTTGCTCGCACCGGCGGCCAGGTCACCCAGGTTCCACTTGACGCTGCCTGCGGCGACTGCGCCGCCCTCGGTGGCGCTCTGGAAGGTCGTGCCGGCGGGGACGGCGTCGACGACGGTGGCGTTCTTCGCCACGCCGTTGCCGCTGTTCTTCACCGTGATGGTGTAGGTGGCGTCACGGCCGATGTAGAGGGTGGAGGGGCCGGTCTTGGTGATCTCGAGGTTGCAGTTCTTCACGGCCGTGGTGGTCGTGTTGCTGTCGGCCTTGAGGTTGCCGTCGGCCATCACCGTTGCGGTGTTGCTGTAGGAGCCGACCTTCGCGGCCTTGGCGTTGAAGTTGAGCGTCTTGCTCTCGCCGCCGGCGAGGTTGCCGACGTTCATCTCGTAGACGTTCTTGCCTTCGCCGGTCATCATGTCAGCCGGGAACTGGTCGCGGACCATGACGTTCTTGGCGGTGCCGGTGCCGGTGTTGGTCACCACGATCTGCACGGGGATTACGTCGCACATGCCGACCTCGGCCGGAGCCGACTTGGTGATCTTCAGCGACGGTGAGGTCACGTTGATCGTGCAGCAGGCGGGGATGATGTACGAAGCGGTGGCGCAGGAGGCGAACTGGCCCGCTGCGGGGGCGCTGCCGCGGATCTTGACGGTCTTGCTCTCACCGGCGGCGAGCATGTCCAGGTTGTACACGCCGGCCGTGGTGCCCTCCATGCGGCTCATGGCGGGGGTGCTGTCGGTCATCTTGAAAGCGTTGGGCATCGTCTCGGTGACGTAGACGTTCGCCAACGCGACGGGGGAGACGTTGGTGACCTTGATCTCGTACTCGAACGCCTGACCGGCGGTGACCTCGGTGGGGCACATGCGGTCAAGGCGGAGCACGGCACCCTCGGCGCGGCCTGAGGGGTAGTAAACCGTGGTGCTGCCCATGGCGGGGGCGGCGACGGTCACGGGCTTGGCAGGAGCCGGGGCGGACTTATCGGCCTTCGGCGCCGGTGCGGGGGCCGGGGCCGGGGCGCCCTTGATCACGGAGACGCCGCCGTCGCTGGTCTCCATCTTGCCCTTCTCAAGCAGGGCCTTCTCGATCGTACAGCCGCTGACTGCCGCGATCGCGAGTACGCCCGCGAGCGACATCCACATATTCATCTGCTTCATGGTTTGCTCCATAACCCTTCGGAAAGTCTGGTTCCCCCACACCGGACTCGGTGCGAAAAGGGGAAAGGAGGGCCAAAGACAGAGGCCCAACCTCGTTTAGAGGTTAGCAGACCTTCCCCGTTGATCAAGCGCGAAACGGTATCACCCTTAGGTATCAGTAAAAAACCTAGGCAGGCCACGAATGCGTCCTGAAATCGACGCTTCCGACTGGAATCCTCGCTGGCTGGTCTTAAAGCGACTTGGGTAGTCTCAATTCAGGGAAAAGTGATTGATGTTGCCGGCATCAGTCCCCTTCGATCGGCGGCGGATATGTCACAGTAGGGAACGCGCAAATCTTGCGTTATCAGGGACACGGATGGCAATCGGGAGGTGCCGAGCGGACAATGGGCGATGAAGAGCAACCTATTCGTGATCACGATTGGCGCGGCTGTGCTGGCGGCGGGCAGCATTGGGGGGTGCCAATCGGCCTCGATCGCGATGAAGGAGAATTGGTTCGGGATCGCCAAGCGCGAGCAGCTGGTGGCGCGTGTGGAGGATGCGCGCGAGGGCCAGGAAGAGGCGAAGAACCGGTTCGCAAGCGCGCTCGAGGAGTTCCAGTCGCTGACGGGGGCTCCAGCCAGCGAGTTGGAGGGTCGGTACCGGAAGATCAAGAGCGAGTACGAGCGGTGTGAGTCTGCGGCGGGGGAGGTGAAGGATCGGATCGACAGCGTTGAGACGGTGGGGGAGAAGCTGTTTTCTGAGTGGCGGGGTGAGGTCGACGGGATGAGCGACCCGTCACTCAAGAGCCTCAACGACCAGCAGCTGCGCTCGACGCGCGTGCAGTACGACCGGCTGGTGGCGGCGATGAGCGCGGCGGAGGGGAAGATGGCGCCGGTGCTGACGGCGTTCAAAGACCGCGTCACGTACCTCAAGGGTGCGCTGAATGCTCAAGCGGTTGCGAGCTTGAACGCGACGCTTGGGCAGGTGCAGGACGACGTCGCCAGGCTCATCACGGAGATGAACACGTCGATCGCGGAAGCGGATGAGTTCATCAAGCAGATGAAGCCGGCGGAGTGATGTTGGTGCGCCCTTGGCGTTGCTGCGGCTCGCGCTACTCGTGTTGCCGCGCATAGAAACTGCTTACACCCCCGCAATTCGGGCGGTCTAGTCCGGAACCGTCTAGGGGGGTATTCGTATCGGTGTTTGTCGACGCGCTCGCGTCGAAACGTCCCCGCTGGGGAAAGCCCGCGAGAGGAAAACACGGGCCGGAGAGATGAGTGCAGCCCGCCGCAACCCTGCGAGTGGCGCTGGCCGGAGGGTGTCGGTGCGCGCTGGTTGAGGAGCCCGCGTGCCCGCACCCACCAGTGGCCGCGCTGCACGTGGGGCGGCGGGCTTTTGCGGGGGCAATTGACCGGACGGGTCCACAATTGGCCGCGGGCGCGGTATCTGGGCACAGGGGTGTTGCGTTTGCCCGGCCAGCGTGTATGTTGTAGCGGTGAAGCGCACGCTCGTTCAATTCGTGGTCAGGGTGGCATGCGGCATGGCTGTGGCGGGTGCGGGGTTGCCGGCGGCGCTCGCCGACGTCGCGGTCCAGTACCGCAACAACGCGGAGTTGCCGTCGAGCGCGCTGGACCAGTTTGGTCAGTCGTTCGACATCGTGGGGCTGAGCGGGCTCACGGCGCTGCCGGATGGCCGCTTCGCGGCCGTGATGGACAACAGCAACAAGGTCGTGTTCTTCCGGCCCGTGTTCGGAAGCGACGGCGTCCTGACGGGGCTCTCGCAGGTGACGGGCTTGACGCTGTCGCAGACGCGCGACTTTGAGGACATCGCGCTGCTGCCGGGGACCAACGCGGCGCTGCTGTGTGACGAGGGTGTGGCGGCGCCGCTCTCGGTTGTTGACCTGGGGACGGGTGCGGTCACGGTGGGGCCGGCGGTGCCGGTGATCTACAGCAACCTGCGCGCAAACTACGGGCTCGAGTCGGTCACGGTGAGCCCCGACGGGCTCACGGCGTGGACGATCAACGAAGAGGCGCTGACGACCGACGGGCCGCTGTCGACGTCGTCGGCGGGCACGCGGGTGCGGCTGCAGCGGTACTCGCGCGCATCGGCGCTCGGCACGGGCGGGTTCTCGCCTTCTGGGCAGTGGTGCTACGTCACGCAGGCGATGCACGGCCAGCCGATCCTCCCCAATTCGCGGAGCGGCGTGAGCGCGCTGGTTGCGCTTCCCGGTGGCGGGCTGCTGGCGATGGAGCGTTCGTTCTCGTTCAGCCCATCTGGCTACTTCCTGACGAGGATCTATTCGGTCTCGGTGTCGTCGGCGACGGATGTGAGCGCGGCGGCGACGCTGCCGGTGATCGGGATGACGGTGTGCGGCAAGACGACGCGCTACGCGGGCTATCTGCACAACGTTGAGGGGCTTGCGCTGGGGCCGGCTGTTGCCCCGGGTCCGGGCGTTCCGTTTGGCCGGCGGGTGCTGCTGGCGATCACCGACAACGGGGATCCGCTGAGTTCTAACCGCGTGCACGCGCTGGTGATCGACGGCCTGGTGAACGCGTGCGGGCAGGCGGACCTTGGGAGCCAGGGGGGGACGCCGGGGCCGGACGGCGTGCTGGATAACAACGACTTCGTGGTGTTCATCGATGCGTTCTTCCAGCACGACGCCTCGGCCGACATGGGGAGCCAGGGGGGCGTCGGGCCCGGTGACGGGCTGTTCGACAACAACGACTTTGTCGTGTTTATCGACCGCTTTTTCTCCGGCTGCTGAAGGTTATTGACGCGGGAGCCCGGCCTTTGGGGCGTGCGGGTGGCATTCTGGCCGTTGGGGGTTGCGGGCGTGCGGAATGGCAGTAGACTGAGGGTCGGCCCTTACCGCCCTTCCTTTGTCGCGAGCCGCTCGGGCCGGGCGGGCCTGCCTTGGAGATGATCATGCTCACCACCTGGCGAAACCTGATTGCGGTGGGGCTGCTGGTGTTGTGTGTTCCTCAGGTGAGGGCGGACGATCAACCGCCCCCTGCTCTGCCGGTGCAACTGGGCGTCTCGGAGGTGACGGTGCAGTCGCTGGCGGTGCCCGCAGCGCCGGGGGTGTTTGCGGTTCAAGTTGTGCTTGGTGGCGCTGTTGTTGACCTTGTGCTCGAGCCGGTCTCGCTGCGTGCGCCGGGGTTTTCGGTGATGGTTGATGACGGTGCCGGCCCGCAAGCGGTGGATGCGCCGGTCGAGATGAACTTTGCGGGCTCGGCGATCGGGCGGCCCGGTCTGGCGGCGCGGTTCTCGGTGGTCGGAGGCTCGTGGCGCGGTGAGATCGATCCGGGTGACGGCGGTGCGGTGTGGTGGGTGCAGCCGGTGCGCGATGCGCTGCCCGCCGGCGGTGAACGAGCGGACCTGCACGCGGTCTATTCGGGCATCTCGGTTCTGCCGGGGTCGCACACGTGCGGCGGGGTGGTCGAAACGGGGACGGTCCAGAGCGGCGCTCTGGCCAAGGGTGCACCGGTGAGTTGTGGGCGCACGGTGGAGATCGCCTTTGATGCGGATGTGCTGTTCTACGGGCAGAACGGGTCGAACGTTGCCGCGACCAACGCGGACATCGACAGCATCGTCAACGCGATGAACCTGATCTACGCGCGGGATGTGGGGATCTCGTTCGTTGTGACGAGGTACGTCGTGCGCACCAGCGCCGGGCTGTACACCAGCGCGAGCACATCGGTGCTGCTTTCTCAGATGGCCGCGGAGTGGAACGCGAACCAGACGACTGCTGTGCGCGACGTTGCGCACCTGATGACAGGCCAGCCCACCGGGACAAACATCGGGCTCGCCTACGGCAGTGTCGTCTGCAACATCGGCTTCGGGTACGGCGTGAGCCAGTCGCGGTTCAGCGCAAACTTCGCAAACCGCGTGGCGCTCACCGCCCACGAGGTTGGGCACAACTTCAGCGCGACGCACTGCGACGCGGACGCCGACTGCGGGATCATGTGCTCGATCAACAACGGGTGCGCGCACAACGTTGGCGCTTTCGGGACGAGGGCGATCGGTGAGATCCGGCCGTACGCGCTGGCGGCGGCGTGCCTTGCTGGGAACGGCGGTTTCGGCCCTGCTGTTCCGCCGCACGCGGTGCCCGACGCGGCGACGTGTGCGCCGGGTGGGTACATTGACTTGGACCTGCTGGCGAACGACTTTGACGGCAACTGCCAGACGATCACGATCCAGACGTTCCCTGCGAGCACGGCGAAGGGGACGCTGACGCGGTTGATCGGCGCGGGCCCGGGCGGGCGTGACCTCGTCCGCTACAGCGCGGGCGCGGCCTCGGTGGGGGCCGACACGTGGTCGTACACGATCGCGGACACAACGGCGGCGGTGTCGATAGCGTCGGTGGTGGTGACGATCCCCGCGCCCAAGGTGCCAGATTACGCCGGGCCGACGAGGACACAACTCGACGGCAGCTACTACCGCCTGAGCGGCCGGGCCGCGGTCCCCGACTTTGGCCCGCTGTTCAACTTCCGCACCAACACCTACACGAACCACAACGGCAGTTTCCCGAGTACCACTGGCGAGTTTGAGCAGAGCGGGAGGTCGGACTACTTCGCGTCGGTGACGACGGCGACGCTCACAGTGCCCACGGCCGGGTCGTGGACGTTTTTCACCACGAGTGACGAGGGGAGCCTGTTCTACATTGACGGAGTTCTGGTGGTGAACAACGACTTTGTTCACACGGCGATCGAACGCAGCGGTGTGATCGCTTCGTTGAGCGCGGGGAGCCATGCGCTGCGCATCGAGCACTTTGAACTGACGGGCGCGTGCGAGGTCACGGCGCGCTGGCAGGGGCCGGGGGTTGCGAAGCAGGTCATCCCCGCGACCCGCCTGACCAATCTGCAGTTGCGGTTCTATGAGTTGCCACCGGCGCTGACGGCGCTCCCGGTGTTCTCGGGGATGGTCCCGATCGCGACCGCCACAACGCCCAACATCAACTTCGTCTCAAGCACGGGGAACTTCGGCGCATCGGCGCGGCCGGGGGATGTCGGCGCGGTGTTCACCGGGTTGGTGAGTGCGCCGACGTCCGGGCTGTACACGTTCTTCCTGGAGAGTGACGACGGCAGCCGGTTGACGCTCGGCGATTCGCAGGTGGTGGTCAACAACGACGGTGCCCACACGATGCTGGAGGTGGGGGGGCAGATTTCTCTATTGGCGGGCCTGCACACGCTCAAGGTTGAGTACTTCAACGGATCAACGCCGAGCGGTCTGATCGCAAGGTGGCAGGGCCCGGGCATCGCCAAGGCGGTCATCCCCGCGGCCAACCTCTTCCGTCTGCCGGCGCCGTGCAACTCGGCCGACCTTGGCCGGCAGGGTGGCGTGAACGGGCCCGACGGCCTGCTCGACAACAACGACTTCATCGTCTTCATCAACTACTTCTTTGGCCAGAACCCTCTGGCGGATGTGGGTGTACAGGGGGGTGTGGCGGGGAGCGACGGCGTCTACGACAACAACGACTTTGTCGCGTACATCAACGCGTTCTTCGCCCCGTGCAATTGAGCCGGACGCGGGGCCGGCTGGGTGCGCAGGCGAGCCGGCTTTCCCCTCGCCCGCCCCGGGCAGTCGGTTGAGGCGAAAAAGCGGGTCCGGGCACCGAACATTCGTGGTTGGCGCGCCGATACTTGTCTCCCTCGACGAGCGACCCAGCGGGGCGACCCGGTCTTGCCGGTCCCGCGCCGTCCGATAACAGGAGCTGCATGGCCATGACCGCCCTTCCCCCGACCAACCAGCGACGCGCCCTGATCACCGGCATCACCGGGCAGGACGGTTCGTACCTTGCCGAGTTCCTGATCGCCAAGGGGTACGAGGTGCACGGTGTGATCCGGCGTTCATCGTCGTTCAACACCGGGCGGATCGACCACATCTACCTTGACCCACACGTGAAAGGGGGCAAGCTGAAGCTCCACTACGGAGACCTATGCGACGGCAACTCGCTGAGCAAGCTGATGCGCACGACGCACCCGCACGAGGTGTACAACCTCGGCGCCCAGAGTCACGTGCGCGTGTCGTTCGACATGCCGGTGTACACCGCTGAGACGGTCGGCATGGGCGCGCTGAAGCTGCTCGAGGCGGTGCGCGAGTACCAGACCGAGTCGGGGAACAGGGTGCGGTACTACCAGGCCAGCTCCAGCGAGCAGTACGGCAAGGTGGTCGAGACGCCCCAGGTTGAGACCACCCCGTTCTACCCGCGCAGCCCTTACGCGTGCGCCAAGGTGATGGCGCACTGGGCGACGGTGAACTACCGCGAGAGCTACGGCATGCACGCCTCGTGCGGCATCTTGTTCAACCACGAGTCGCCCCGGCGCGGCGAGACGTTTGTGACCCGCAAGATCACGCGCGCGGTGGGGCGCATCAAGATGGGCCTGCAGCAGAAAGTCTTCCTGGGCAACCTGGACAGCAAGCGCGACTGGGGCTTCGCGGGCGACTACGTCAAGATGATGTGGCTCATGCTCCAGCAGGACGAGGCCGACGACTACGTGATCGCGACCAACCGCACGATCACCGTGCGCGAGTTCGCCGAGATGGCGTTTGCGCACGCGGGGCTGGACTTCAAGAAGCACGTTGACTTTGACCCGCGCTACCTGCGCCCGGCGGAGGTTGAACTGCTGCTGGGCGACCCGGCCAAGGCCAAGAAGAAGCTCGGCTGGGAACCGACGACGACGGTCGAAGAACTCGCGGCGATGATGGTCGACCACGACCTGGAGATGGCCAAGCGCGAGAAGACGCTGCGGGATGCCGGGCACGAGATGCCCGCGTTCGCCGGGCATGACCAGTGAGAGCCAGAGGCACTAGGCACTAGGCATTCGTGAAAGGCAACCAAGCAGAGGCCCCCATGAAGGGGGCCTTTGTCTTTGAGAAACCCCGAGTGCCGCGTGCCTCTTAGACCGCCTCAATCAGCGAGTACTGATCGAGGTTGAGGTGGACGATCTCGCCGTCGTCACGGCGGAGCACCAGGCGGTCGAGCCAGAGCTTGTCGTCCTTGCCGTGCGCGTACCACGAGCCGGTCTTGCTCTGTTCGTAGCGCACGACCGAACCCTCGATCGTGGTCTTGAGGTGGCCCTGGCGGCGGGGGACCTGCTGCGTCACGCGCACGCGCGTGCCGGCGCGGAGGGGTGTTGCTTGAGACGGTGGTTGAGCAGGCGCGGGGGCGTGCGTGTGGTTGCTGGTCATGACGGCCGATTCTACACGCCGCGGGCGGCGATATGGTTGGGCCATGCGCATCGCCGGGAAGATCGTGCTGCCGGTGGCTGTCAGCGTGGCGATGTCGGCCATCGGCGGGTGCGGGCAGCCGTTTGGGCGTGTCGACGTCCGCGAGGGTGGGGTGCCGCAGGGTGTTGCGCTGCCGGGCCCGTCGGCCGTCGTTGCGGGTTTTTCACCGGCGCAGATCTCCGTCCACCCGCTCAGTCGGCTCGAGGGCGTCGGCGATGCGCGGCGGGCGGTCGTTCATATTCAGGTTGTCGATACCTACGGGCAGGACATCAAGTGGCCCGGAGCGGTTGGGGTTGAAACGGCTCCCTCCGATTCGTTCGCGGATCCGCGGTCGCACTGGGTCGATCTAACAGCGGGGGAAGCGAATGCGCGCGTGTTCGACTCGATCAGCCGCTGCTACGCCGTGCGGGTCCCGGCGCCGGGCGTGGGCCGCGTGTACGTCAAGGTGAGGTGGATGATGTCGGAGGCGGACGGGAAGGCGGTTGAACTCCAGGCACAGGGGGTCTTGCTGGAACCCAAGTGATTCGAGGCTGCGGCTCGGTTTCTCGTGATGCGTCTGGCTGGTGTTCGCAAAGCCGGGCTTGCGTGGATTCCGGGGGCACGGTGCACCATTTTGTGGTAGACTGCTCCGGTACCTGCAGCATAGGAGCGAGCATGCAAATCGGAGCGAATCGAGCGGCGGCCGGCGTGGCGTTGATGTTCCTGACGGGCGCGGCGAGCGCACAGGTGAGCATCCTGATCGCCGACCGCACCAGCAACCGGATCTGGATCGCAACCGACGCGGACCGGAGTGGGGTGATCGATCACACCAGCCTCGTGGAGCTGCGCCCGTTCTGTGACGGCGCGAACGGATCGGGTCTGGCGGCACCGGCCAACCCGAACGCGCTGGGGTATTGGAACGGGCTCGCACTGATCGGCGACCAGGACACGACGGTGGGGCGGAAGTGGATCTGGGCGCGGGACGGCAACGGCAACGGCGATGCGCAGCAGGCTGGTGAGGCGGGTGTGTACTGCGACGCGACCAACGCGGGTGGGTTCTCGTTCGCGTTCCCGACGGGCGTCGCGTTCGGGCTCGACGGGCAGATCGCGCTTGTCAACGCGGGCAACGGGTTCGGGGCGGACGATGTGTTCCTGGTTGCTGACGGCAACGGCGACGATGACGTGCAGGACGCCGCGGAGGTGAAGCGGTGGGTGAGCGTGAACGGGTTCGGGGCCAACGGGGCGTTCAGCCCGCAGGAGGCCTGCTTTGACCACGCGGGGGCGCTCTACCTGCACAACTCTTCGGCAAACCTCCACGGTCTCTACCGGTTGCGCGACGGCGACGGGAGCGCGACGATCGACGTTGCGGCGGAGATGACGCTCTTCTTCGGCGCTGGGAACGCGTCGGGGATCGTTCCCAGCGCCGGCTTTGACGTGTGCGTCGATCCCATTCGGGCGCGGTCGTTCTATTACTGGCAGATCGCAACCGGCGGCGTGGACCAGCTCCTGCGCGTACGGGACATCAACAACGACGGCGACGCGATGGACGCCGGTGAGGCGGTGATCGTGTACTCGACGGCCGAGGCCGGCTTCACATCGGTCGACTCGATCGCGCTGGGGGACGGTTCGGTGCTGATCAGCGACAACAGCGGGATCAAGGTCTACCGGCTTGCCGACACCGACGGCGACGGACTCTTCACGACTCCGGGCGAGCGGGTGAGTTTCGTGGGTGCGGGTCTCGCGGCGGCGCGGGCCATGGCGCTGGTGCACGATGTGGGCTGCAGCCCGGCGGACATGGGGCGGCAGGGGGGCGTGCTCGGCGGCGACGGCCTGCTCGATAACTACGACTTCATCGTGTTTATCGAGCTCTTTTTTGCGGATGCGCCGCTGGCCGACGTTGGCCGACAGGGCGGCATCGCTCCCGGTGACGGGGTGTTCGATAACAACGACTTCGTCGTGTTTATCGACTCGTTCTTTGCGGGTTGCCCTTGAGAGCGGGCGGCCGCCCGGCAGCGGTGCGGCCGTTGGCGCTCAGCGTTTGAGCAGGTTGATGGTGCGGCCGCCGTCTGGGCCGCGGTCCTGCTTGGCGCTCGCGGACCGCCGGCGCAGGTCGAACGCGGCGATGTCGGCCACGCTCATTTTCTTGAGGTACTCGATGTAGCGGGTGCGGCAGTCGCTCCAGAATCGGTGGGCGGGGCACGACCGCTCGTCGGAGCACTCGGCGGTGCCGAGCATGCACGTGGTACGGATCGACGGGTCGTCGAGCGCCGCGGCGAGGTCGTAGAGGGTGATCTGCATCGCAGCGCGGTTGAGCGTCACGCCGCCGCCGATGCCGCGCTGTGTCGCGAGGATCCCCTTGCGCGCGAGCGAGTTGACGATTTTCGCCAGGTAGGCGCTGGGGATGTCGGTCCCCTGCGCGATCTCTTTGACCAGAACCGGCTTGCCACCG
>JAUXUZ010000462.1 GCA_030680655.1 Phycisphaerales bacterium | reverse complement strand
TAGACGCGGGCGCCGACATGGGTGTTCAGGGTGGGGGGGCCGGGAGCGACGGACTGTTTGACAACAACGACTTCATCGTGTTCATCGACCGGTTCTTCACCGGGTGCTGAGACGCGGTGAGGATTTGGTTGTGTGTGTGGGGGGCGATCTTTGCGCCGCGTTCGTATGGGAGCGAACCGCGTGTAAAGATCGCGACAAGGGCGCGTGAAGAGCGCGGGAGTTGCGCCGGGGGTGAGAGAGTCTTCACACATTCCACGCGCGTTCTGAACCGTTGTGGAGTGAAATAGGCGTTACTTTGTGTCGCCGAGAACGCGGGCGCGTGATGCGCGCAGCGTTGTGGGCACAAAGGAGCCGGTGATATGCGCAACAGGACGCGTCGTGTGGGTGGTGTGGTCCGTGGGTTCACGCTGATCGAGTTGCTGGTGGTGATCGCGATCATCGCGCTGCTGGTCAGCATTCTGCTGCCGGCGCTCGCGGGTGCGCGGCGCGAGGCGCAGGCGATCAAGGCGTCGGTTGCGGCCCGGAATATCAGCCAGGGAGTTCAGACGTACGCAACAGACGGTAAGTACTATCCGCCCTCGTACGTGTACGCCAAGGCGCGTGACACGGAAGAGTGGGTCATGTCCGAGCAGACGGGGTCTCCCGCTCCGCACGGGTACGTCCACTGGTCGTGGTCGCTGTTCTCCAGCGGGAACATCCCGCTCGATGCCTTCCAGAGCCCGGCGCTTGCGCGTGGCGGTGCGCCCCGCACCTACCCCGGGCCAAAGGGAGAGGATGCAGATCCGGGACAGGACACGATCGATACGAACATCACCGACCGTCAGGTGCCGCGGATCGCGTTCGCGGGCAACGACGCGATCTTCAGCCGCAACAAGTTTGCAAACCCAGGCCAGCGTCAGAACCGGCTGGTGAACCCGGCCGCGGTTGACGGGTCGTTGTACGGCGCGTCGAAGGTGATCCTTGTCGCCGAGCTTGGGACGGTGAAGGGCTCGTGGGAATCGGTCTTTGGGATGGAGGAGCCCGGCGCGACGGGTCAGCAGTCGCGTTCACACCGCCCTGTCACGCCGTTCCTTGGCGTGTCTTCGGGTGCGAGCTACCTGAACGAACCGAACCTGGGCAGCGCTGCGCGGTTCCGCTATCCCACGCTCGAAGAGTTCCGTACGACCGACGAGCTGGGGCCGAACATGATCGGTGACACGCGGACGAGCCTCAACGCGGTGGGTCGGCACCACGGCGGCAGCAAGGGTCAGTTCGGCGGCCAGAGCAACTTCGCGTTCTGCGACGGGCATGTGGAGCGGATGAACGTCGTCGACACCGTTCGCAAGAAGCTGTGGGGCGACAAGTTCTGGTCGGTGACCGGGACCGGCACGGGCGTGAACTTCGAGCAGTCGAACCTGACTCGGCAGACGAACCCGCTCTAAGCGGGTGCCTTGAAGGAGGCAGGAGAGGCCTTCGGCTCGCGTGAGCCGTGGGCGCGCAGGAAGCGGGTGATGGAGCGGTGCGGGCTGGTGCCCGCCGGGTGCGGTGTTCGCGCGCTGGCGGCGTCGGCGGACCTTGACACGAGTGTACTTCCAGGAGGCGGATATGAACAGCAAGACTTTGGCTTTGGCGTCTGCGGCGGGCATGGCGATGGCAGTGTGCGGGGTTGCGTTCGCGCAGCCCGGGATCGTCAACATCTCGGGCGCGACGTTGCTTGAGAGCTTCGTGACCGCCCCGGCGTCAACCAACGACTTCATCGACGTGGACGGTGACGGCACGGCCGGCATCTTTGCCAACGGGATCGACCAGCTCGCTCCGGTCATCTCGGGTGCGGGCACGCCGGTCTACGCGGCGGGCACCCGGTGGCTCGTGCACTACCGCAACATCGGCTCGATCTCGGGGCTCAACGAGCTCGTCCGCACGGGTCGCACGTGGGTGACGACCGACTGGGCTGACCTCAACGGCATCCCTGCCACGAACAACACAACGACCAAGGCGTTCTACAACCGCACGCAGTTCATCAACAACAACGCGACGGTGGCGGGCACCTTCTTCGACACAGCCAACCCCGGCGCGCTGGCCTGGCGGACGGCGATCGTGGGCGACAACGTGCCGCGGATCGCGAGCTTTGGTCACACCGCCGGGCAGGGCCTGCACACCGATATCGCCGTGGCCGACGTTCCGGCGCTGTGGGGCTTCATCACGCCTAACGGCACCGCACGCTTTGACCGCAAGCCCGGGCAGCCCGGCTACGGCGACAACCCCCGCACAGCGACCAACCCCAACGGGACAACCCCCGGCAGCGGCAACATCTCCGCGCGGCTGGTCGTCGCATCTTCGATCAACCTGTATGACGGCGTTCCGGCCAACGCGAACGCCAACACGCTGTTCGACAACCCCCTGGCCTTCGCCCCTGTGGCGACGCTGACCAATATCGGCACCGGCAAGCAGCAGATCGAGCAGTCGGACGTGCGGCACATCCTCACCACCGGCCGGCTCATGAGCGGCGAGAACCTGACGATCGTCACCCGCGACGCGGGATCGGGTACGCGCAACGGGCACAACAACTCGTTCGGCGTCGACCCCTCGTGGGGCAACGGCGAGAACGTGGGCGCCGAGAACAGCAACACCCCCTCGGAGCTTGTGGGCAACGCCTATCTGCCCAGCAACAAGACGGGCTCGTCGAACGTCGAGCGGACCCTCCGCAACACGCGGCTGGGCTTTGGCTACACCGGTGCGGAGCGGTTCGTCAGCGCCGGCCTCAACGGCGCGAACTTCCGTCTCGAGCTTCTGGCGATCCAGAACGACCTGCTCGGTGGCACCGTCTACTCGCGCCCCACGGTGACGACGGTGTTTGACAACGGTCCCGACGGCTGGATCATCGGCGGTCCGGCCTCGCTGATCACCTTCGGTGATCCGAAGGCGGAGCCGGTGGCGGCCGGCGGCACCGGCGCAGCAACCCCGCGCGTGCGGAACTCTGATGCCGCTGCGTACCTGAACAACCTGCGTCAGAGCATCGACAACTTCGCGAGCGTTCCGGCCGACCCGGCGAACTTCGGCATGCCCGGCGAGTTTGCGGCCACGCAGTTCATCCTGCTGGCGGGGATCGACCGCCTGCAGAGCCAGACTGACCCGCTGGACCTTCAGCCGAACGCGGGCCTGAACCAGGCCCTGCAGGACTCGCTTAAGAGCATCAGCATCTACGCCAACGCGGCGTTCCAGAGCTTCAACGCGACCGAGACTGGGCGCGTGCCCGAGCGTCGGCAGGCGAGCACGGGTTTCGCGGGCAACTACAACGACGGGCGCAACGCGTCGTACGTGAACCAGGCGGGTGTGAACGTTTCGTACGGCACGCAGGTGCCCGCCCGCAACAAGATCGCCGGTGACTTCGACAATAACGGTGTCCGCAACGTCAACGACGCGGCGGGCCTCGTGGCTGCCTGGCGTGACCGGCAGGGCCTTGGCGCCTGGGACGGCGTGGGCGTCAACGGCGGCGTCAGCGACACCAGCGCGGTGATCGAACTGCTGGGC
>JAUXUZ010000103.1 GCA_030680655.1 Phycisphaerales bacterium | reverse complement strand
TCGGTGCCGTCGTTGCCGTTGTGGGGCGGCACGACGAAGCGGAGTTCCTTCTTGCCCTTGAGGTAATCGCACACCAGCTGCTGACGTGCCTCGATCGCCTGCCAGGCGGCGACGGGGTCGGGCGTGTTGAGCAGGCCCGCGTTGAACACGAAGTCGGCGTACTGGCTCAGGGACATCTCGGCGTCCTGCGCCGAGGCGGAGGTCGGGAACTGCGTGCCGCACCAGCGGAGCTTGCCCTCGGCCTCGCGGTTCATGAACCGCTTCATGTAGGGCTTGCGGGCCTGCTGCAACAGCGCGGCCTTGTTCGATGGGTACTGCGCGAGGTACTTGGTGTTCCCCTCTGCCCAGAAGCTGAGGGTGACGTCGACCTTCTCGATCAGGTCGAGCTGGATGGGGTTGGCGAAGGCGATCTGCTCGTCTGTACCGTTGGCGACGAGGGTCTCGGTGAGCGCATCGGAGCGCGGCCAGAAGAACGGGTTGCCGCCGGCCCTGAGCACGGCGGCGAACAGCTCCTGTGCCAGCGGCATGCCGCGCGGGTCGCCGATCACCGCGACCAGGTCGCCCTTCTTGATCTTGGTTGAATAGCGGACGAGAACATCGGCGAGCTTGGCCAGGCGCGGGTCGTGCATAGGGACGCAGGGTAGGGGTGAGAGGCAGGCACGAGGCTGGCGCACTGGGCACTGGCGGATTGGCGGATTGGCGGTTGGCGGTTGGCGGACTGGTTGACTGCCTTGGAGCCCGGAGGGCTCATAGTCCAGAGCCGGGGGCAACGCCCCCGGGCAGATGCCCGAGCGTGCCCTCGACCGCGAAGCGGTCGTACCCCTTCGGGCATTCTGCGCGACATGGCGACCACCCTCACCTGCGCTCTGATCCACTTCATCTTCTCAACCAAGGGCCGCGCGGCGCTGATCACACCGGAGGTTGAACCCGCGCTCTTCGCCTACATCGGCGGAATCTGCGTTGGTCATGGATGCTCGCTCCGTGCGGCCGGCGCGGCGGACGATCACGTGCATCTCCTCATCTCTCCAGGAAAGGAGGCATCAATGTCGTCGATCATGATGCACGTCAAGAAAGACTCGTCGCGGTGGATGAACGACCGGGGTGGACCGCAATTCGCGTGGCAGGACGGGTACCGGGCGTTCTCGATCGGGATGTCGCAATTGGCAACCGCGCGGGCGTATCTCGCCAAACAGCGAGCACACCATCGGCGCGTGACGTTCATGGAGGAGTTCGAGGACTTCCTCCGGCGTTACGAGGTTGATTTCGACCCCACGTTTCTGTGGACGTGAGGTACGACCGCTTCGCGGTCGAAGGCACGTTTTTGGTGCTTACCGGGGGCGTTGCCCCCGGCTATGGACTAGGAGCCCTCCGGGCTCGGCAGCTCGCGGGCGTATCAGCCCGGGAAGGCCTTCTTGTAGTCCTCGACGAACTTCTTGAGGCCGCTGTCGGTGAGGGGGTGGTTGAGCATGCCCTTGATGACGCTCATCGGCACGGTGGCGACGTCGGCGCCTGCGAGGGCGCAGTCGACCATGTGCTTGTTGTGCCGGATGGACGCGGCCAGGAGCTTGGTGTTGAAGCCGTAGGTGTCGTAGATCTGGCGGATCTGGTGGATGAGCTGCGTGCCGTCCTCGGCGACATCATCGAGCCGGCCGATGAACGGGCTCACCAGGAACGCGCCGGCCTTGGCGACCATGAGCGCCTGCAGCGGCTGGAAGACCAGCGTCATGTTGACTTTGATGCCCTGGTCGGCGAGCTTCTTGCACCCCTTGAGCCCGTCAACGGTCGTGGGGAGCTTGACGACGATGTTCTCGGCGATCTTGATGAGCTGATCGGCCTCGCGCATCATGCCGTCGAACTCGGTGCTGATCACCTCGCCGCTTGGCCAAGGCGTGGCGCGCATCGCGCGCGAAGGCGGAGTGGTCACGTTGACCACGCCGGAACCGCGCGAGTACAAGGCGGCGGATGCCGAATCGCTCACCGAGAAAGTGCTCGGCTTCCGCCTGCCGCTGGCGGGCCTGGCCGACTGGGTGCGG
>JAUXUZ010000439.1 GCA_030680655.1 Phycisphaerales bacterium | reverse complement strand
CGGTGGCGCTGTACGCGGCGGCGTCGGTCGAGGTCACCTGCCCGTTGGGGCCGCCGCCGCCACCGCCGCTGCCGGCGATATCGGCGACGCTGTAGCTCTCGGGCCGTCCGTAGGCGTCGTAGCGGTAACGCTCGACCCAGGCGCCGGTGGTGGTGATCAGGGCGACCACATCGCTGCGCCAGTTCTGCAGGTAGTAGCGGCGTTCGTCGCGGCCGCCGTCGGCGTCGGTGTCGCGGTCGCGGAAGACCACCTTGTCGATGTACGACGAGCCGCTGCGGCCGTCGAGGCCTGAGGTGTTATAGAGGAAGGTCTCGGTGGCGTTGGCGGCAACGGTGTTGGCACCCGCCGAGGTCTCAAGGTACATGCCCACCTGCTGCCAGCGCTCGTTGTACTGGAAGTAGCGCCAGAGGTTGTTGGCGTAGCTGAGGCCGAGGTTGAACTGCGCCTTCCAGCCGATGCGGTGGCCGAGGCCGTTGTAGCGGTACTCGGCGATGGTGGCGTTGCTGTCCTGGTCGGCGGCTTTCACCAGCCGGCCCCAGGCGTCGTAGGTGTAGCGGTAGCCGTACTTGCTCGAGGTCGTCGTGTCGTCGCGCGTCACGAGCCCGCTGTGGGCCACGAGGTATTGCGGGTCGGGGTTGCCGCTCACCGCGTCGGTCACGGCGTTGGGCTCGTTGCGGCCCAGGAATGTTCGGGTCTGGTCCTGCTCCTCGGCCGCGGTGGAGGGGTTGTCGCGGTAGGCCAGGAAGGCCGTCCAGTTGCCGGTCTGCGAGAGTTTCGCCGCGGCCTTGTCGGTCCAGTCCTCCTGACGCAGCGTCGCCGAGTCGGCGATGGCGCCGCTGGCGAGGGTCCCGACCGTCGCCTTCTCCAGCCGGTTGAGCGCATCGGGGGCGTAGACCGCGCTGAAGGGGGTGATCCAGGCGTTCTCCACCTTGGTGATGTTGGAGTTGTCGTCGTAAGCCGGGCGGCTGTCGTAGTAGACAGCGCTGCTGGCGCCGTTCTTCCACAGGCTGCGGGTCTGGCGCATGTACCGGTCGTACCCCACATCCCAGCCCGATGTTCCGCCGTCGGCGAGTACGTCGGTGATGGCCGGCTCGCCAAGGTAGCTCCGCACCGTCATGGCGACGCCGCCGTAGCGGTAGATCACGTACCAGACCGAGCCGGTGCTGTTGGTGACGTTGCTCACACGCCCGGCGTCGTCATCCCACTCAGCGCCGCTGGCGCTGGTGAACTGGTGCTTGGTGTGCTGTACCGTTGTGGCACCCGCGGAACGCTGCAGTTTGACTTCTGTGACCCTCAGGCCGCTGCGGCGCTTGTGACCGGAGGTGGGTGAGGACTCGCTCGCCTTAGCGATGGTGTACTCGACACCAAGGTCGTCGCCGCTGCTGCCGGCCACTGCGCCGTTGTAATCCTGCTGGAACGTGATGAGGTTGCCCCACTCGTCGTAGGTGTTCTTCACCTGATCGACGATGGCCGACTTGCTCGTGTCGCTGGTCTGGGAGGCCGTGCTCACCATGCCACGGGAATCGTACGCCGTCACGATCGCCCGCACTGCGCCGTCGATGTCGCTGCCGGAGGGGGAGACGTCGATATTGGTGCCCAGCACATCGGCGATCTGGGCCGTCTGGCGGCCGCCGGTGTCGTACTCGTAGATCATCTCAGTGCCGTTCTGGTCGGTACGCGCGGTGGTTTGCCCCTGCGCGTTGTAGGCGAAGTACTCGCTCTGCTGGGAGGTGCTCTTGCTGTTGGTCTGGGCGGGGTACTTGGCCTGCACCAGCAGGCGGTTGCTGGCGATCGTGCTGGCGGGAGGCGTCGGAGCCCCCGTGCCAGTCTTGTCCACGCCGTAGAAGTACTCGGTCACCTGGTCGTGGTTGTTGAGGTTGCTCCAGTCTGTATCGATGACATTGTCGCCGTTGACATCTACCCACATCGTGCTCATGCGCCCGGCGGAGTAGGTGTAGCGGGTGTAGACGTCGTTGTCGCGGAGGGCGGGCGTGACGGCCGTGGTGTAGTCGTTGGCCGCACCCGCACCTGTGTGGTTGCGGATCTCCGCTCTCTTGCGCGATGCGTGATCGTAGAGGTACTTGGTTGAGTACCCCGTGGTGCCGGTGCGGATGCGTGGCTGCTCGACCGCGTCAACCCGGCCCCAGTTGTCGTACGTGGTCGTCGTGCGGAGTGCTGTGCTGCTGCCGCTGCGCGCCGGCGCGCTGAGCCAGCCGCTTGGCCGCCGGTTGAAGTCGGTGCTGCCGCCGTTGTTGCCGTAGGCGACGGTGTCAACGGGCCGGTCGAGCGTGTCGTACCACATCGCCGTGATCTGGATGCGGCCCTTCACGTCGGGGGTGCCGGTGAGGTCGTAGGCGTAGCGGTTCCCGTCGGCGTTGCTGTCGAGGGCCCCGGCGGTCAGGTAGTCGTAGTTGCGGAGGATGGTGCCGGTCATCATCACCAACCCGGTCTTGTCGGCATCGTCGTAGACGGTGTGGTCCTCCTGCAGCACGATGTCATCGTCAAGGTCGTCGGCCTCCGCGTACGTGGTGTCGTTGGTCCGCGCGAGCGTGAACCGGTGCGTCGGTCGGCCGAGCCGGTCGTAGTAGGTCTTCGTGAGGCTGGTGCCGCCGGTCTTGATGGCGCGTCCAACGGAGTCGTACCAGGTCAGGCTGTCAAGGCTGTCGCTGTCGGCCCCGGTGCTCTGGCTCACCTTGTAGCTGGTGCTCTTGTAGACGCGGCCGCGCTCGTCGTAGAACGTCTCAGACGCCCCGAGGCGGATTGTCGCGCCGCTGGCGAGGGTGTCATCGGTGAGCGGGTTCACCGTCGCATCCACACCTCCGGTCGCGCTGTAGATCGCCGTGGCCGTCACCCGCCGCATCACGTCGTAGGCGCTGACGGTGTGGGGAGCCTGCGGGTTGCGGGTGGCGATAAGGTTGCCGCGCACGTCGTAGTACATCGTGGCGGTGCGGGCGGTGCCGCTCGTGCCGACGCCGGTGGATGCGTCGCCCGAGACGTAGGACGCGCTGGTCGTCACGAGCCCGTTGCCGACGGCAATGGCGCCGATCGCGGCGTTGTCGTAGCTTCTCGCGCTGACCTGGGTCATGTCATCGCCCGAGCCGTTGCCCGAGGAAGTCCAGTTGGTGTCCTCGGTCCCGGTCCAGGCCGCGATCGGGCGGCCGAGGGCGTCGTAGACCGTGCGATCGATGGTGGCGGTGGCATCCTTGACGCGGACCGTGCGCCCCATGTTGTCGTAGGTGTACTCGGTCTTGTCGTAGTTGGTGGGCGATGTGCCAGCCCATGCGCCGCTGGTGATCAAGTCGGTGTACTTGCGGCTCTCGACCACTTTGACGCCGGCCGTGTCGTAGATCGTCGTCGAGACGTTCATTACGTTGGCGCGGCTGGTCCCTTCGAGCGTGGAGTGGAGCGCATCAATCGGGTCGGCGTCGGTTTCGTCGATCCATGAGGCGAGTGCCGTTGTCACCGCCGAAGCGGTGCCGAGCGTGGCGGAGAACTCGCCGCGCCCACCCTGGTTGCTGACGCTGTAGGAGAACGGCCCGGCCCACGAGGGTGTACCGCTGACGAAGAGGGGCGAGGAGATCGTGGCCATCCGGCGGTCGGCCAGGCGCGAGTAGTACATGTACGAGACGCGCGGGGCGGTCCCGGCGTGGGCCGTGGCGGTGACGGTGCGGCCGACAGCGTCGTACGTCGCTTCGCTCGCGTAGGTGAGCCCGCCGTTGGAGGAGGTCGAGAGGCCGAAGTCGCCCGGCCCGTAGTTGGTGTCGAAGTCGCCAGAGGTGTTGGGGTTGGCATCGCGCACCGTGCGCAACGGGAGCCCGAGGTTGTTGTACTTCATGGCGGTGTAGATGCCATCTGGAGCGATGCTGAAGGCGGCGCGGCCGTCTTTGCGCAGGTAGGTCGCCGCATCATGCGTGGTGTTGGCACCGTTGTTGGCCAGGGCCACCGCGGGCAGGGTTGTGGTGACGCTCTTGAGGGCGATGTAGAGCTGGTTGGTGTTGGTGGTCGTATCCCACCAGGCGTAGCTATAGGTGGTCGCGTTGTAGGTGCTGGAGGTTGTGTAACCGCTGGAGGCGGTGTGGAAGGCCCGCGACTCGCTCACCAGTGGGCGGACGACTGTTGAGCCGCCCACGGTGATGCTCCGTTTGCCGAGGATGCTCTTGCTGGTGTAGGTGTCCGAGTCTGAGGTCCCATTCCTGAAACGACTTCCCGAGACCATCCCGTCGAGCTCGCTGTCGTGGCTCGGCTCGCCGGAGGCGTAGCGGTCCAGGTACGTCACGAGGCCCGCGCTGGTGCTGGTCGTGATCGCGCCCGTGCCGTGGGTGTAGCCGGTGACGTTGGCGGGTGAGTGGATGGTCGTTACGCGGTTGGCGCCGTCGCGCTCGATGGCCGTGATCCAGTGGTTCGGGCTGCCCGTGGGGTTGCCATCGCTGAGTACGCTGCTGAGCGGCTGGCCGAGGATGTCGAAGTAGCGGGTCTGAAACGAGCCGTCGGGCTGTTCGACAACCGTGCGGGTTTTCCAGCGCGTGTCGTAGTCGCCCGAGCCGGTGTACGAGCCGTTGGTGGCGGTCGTGAACTTGTATATGCCGGCCCCTGACCCGCCGCTGCAGCTGCACTCGCCGTTGAAGAACGCGGTGGCGATACGCTGCGTCGTGTTGTTGCTCTCGTACGTAAAGAACGCGTCTGCGTAGGGGGTCAACGCGCCCGTGCCGATGGATGTGCTCGCGAAATCGTCGTCGAACGTGCTGTCGCCGGGCCAGTCGTAGCGGCGCGTGCCTTCAAAGCCGAGGATGAGCTTGATCGTGTGGGGATGCCCGAGCAGATCGTCATCGCTGCCGCTGTACGCGTCCTTGTAGTAGCGATAGTACTTGGTGCGTTCGTCGTAGACCCCGCTGCCGAGGTCAGTGCCCGAGTCGCTCAGGGGCGTGCGGATTTTGACCGTTTTGAGGTCTGCGACATCGCCGTGTGAGTCGTTGGCGTCACCGCTCGTCGAGGTGTCCGCGGTGTAGTAGTCATAGCTGACGCGTCCGACCTCTACAACGCCCGTAGGCGTCGTCGTCCAGGAGCCGCCCGTTTTGGTCTCTGCCTTAACTTCGAGCAGCCGCGCAAGGCCTCCAATCGAGCTGCTGTAGGTGAAGGTGTACCGACGCACATCGCCTGCGGTCCCGTATTCTTGATAGATCTTCTTCGGCGTTCCGTCGGCGTTGTAGTCTGCGACTGCTGTTGCGTGGGTGGTCTTGTGGCCGACGTACGCCGTGCGGCCCGCGGGGTCGGTCTTCTTCCACAACTGACCGTCGGCTGTGTGCGAGGCGCTTCCCCCCCAGAAGACCCACACCGTCCCGGTCGCGTCCGTCACCTCGTACGTGTCGTAGTTGCTGCCGCCCCCTGCCACGTAC
>JAUXUZ010000438.1 GCA_030680655.1 Phycisphaerales bacterium | reverse complement strand
GGGGGGGGGGGGAGGAGTCAGACGGCGCTCGGTTCAACCTCGGCGTACGAGCCGAGCTTGCGGAAGCGATCGTACCGCGCGTTGACGAGCGTGTCGGCGTCGAGTTTCTTGAGCTGGTTGAGCTGATCGACGATCCACCCTTCGAGCAGCTTGCCCATGCCGGCGGGGTCGCGGTGGGCCGCGCCGAGCGGCTCGGGGATGACGGCGTCGATGATGCCCAGGGAGAGGTTGTCCTTGGCGGTGAGCTTGAGCGCGTTGGCCGCGGCGGTGTTGGTCTGCTCGTTGGCGGTCTTCCAGAGGATGGCGGCGCACCCTTCGGGGCTGATGACCGAGTACCAGGCGTACTGCAGCATGCCGACGCGATCGGCGACGGCGATGCCCAGCGCGCCGCCCGAGCCCCCCTCGCCGATGACGACCGAGACGATGGGTGTGCGCAGGACGGACATCTCACGAAGGTTGACGGCGATCGCCTCGGCCTGCCCGCGGGCCTCAGCGCCGAGGCCGGGGTAGGCACCGGGGGTATCGACCAGCGTGACGATCGGCACGCGGTACTTCTCGGCGAGCTTCATCTTCGCCATCGCCTTGCGGTACCCCTCGGGGTGGGCGCAGCCGAAGTGGCAGGCGATCTTCTCGGCGGTGGTGCGCCCCTTCTGGTGCCCCACCAGCAGCACCTTGTGCGGCCCGATGCGTGTAAAGCCGGTGATCATCGCCGGGTCGTCGCCGAAGCGGCGGTCGCCGTGGAGCTCGCAGAAGTCCTTGCAGAACATCTCGATGTAGTCGCGGCTCTGCGGGCGCTTGGGGTGGCGGGCGACGCGCACGGTGTCCCACGCGGAGATCGTGTCGTAGACGCCGTGGAGCATCCCGGCGCGCTCTTCGGCAAGGGCGGTTGCCTGGGAAGCGAGCTTCTCCTGCTCAGGAGAGCCGACCGGGGCGGCCTTGAGCTGCCCCTCCACCACCTCCAGGCGGCCCTCGATCTCGGTCACCGGCTTTTCAAAGTCCAGAAAGTAGTAGCTCGACATCGCGGGTAGTTTATCGTTGTGGAAGGGCCAAGGTGGTCGATCCTGCCCCGGGCTGGAAGATGACGAAAGGCGGTGGCCGTTGCTGGAACCGGGTGGACGACTGATCGTGGTTGGCCTTGGGAACATGGGGAAGGCGATCGTCACCGGCCTGCTCCGGGCGGGCCTGATCGATGCCGGGGTGGTGATCGCGGTTGACCCGCACGCCCCAGCGGTCGCAGGGGTCCGGCGGGTGTGTGACCTGAGCGAAGTGGGGCCGCTGCGGGGGACGGATGCGGTGCTGCTGGCCGTCAAGCCGCAGGTGTTCCCTGCGGTATCGTCGGCACTGGCCAAGGCGATCGGTGCCGCAGATGACCCCGGGCTGCTGGTGGTTTCCATCATGGCTGGTTTGACGTCATCGTCGATCGCCGCTGCGCTGGGGCAGCGTGCGCGCGTGGTGCGGGCGATGCCCAACACGCCGGCGCAGGTCGGGCTCGGTGCGACAGCCTTCGCGCCCGGCCCGGGGGCGACCGAGGCCGATGCGGCTCGCGCTGAGCAACTGCTGCGGGCAACCGGGCCGCTGGTTGTCCGCATCGACGAGTCGCTGATGGATGCGTTCACGGCCGTCGCGGGCAGCGGGCCAGCGCACCTGTTCTACCTCGCGGAGGCGATGACCGCGGGGGCGATCGCCGTCGGCTTCGACGCCAAGACCGCCGATCGGATCGTCCGCCAGACGCTCGCTGGGTCGACAGCGCTGCTGTCGGCCGAGTCGGCGGTATCGCCCGCCGAGCTCCGCGCCCGCGTGACGAGCAAGCGTGGCACCACCGAGGCCGCGGTCACGCTGCTGGAGAAGGCAGGGGTGCGTGACTCGACCGCCGCCGCGATCATCGCCTCGCGCGACCGCGGCCGTGAGTTGGGCAAGGGTTAAGCGAGGCGGAAGTCGATCAGCGTGCCCGCCGCCTTCTCGCCACGATAGGTGTCGATCTTCGGCTCGATCACCACGTCGACCTTCTGGCCGCGGGTGAGCTGCGTTGGCGCGCCGGAGAGGCAGAACTCGGCGGCCTGTCCCCAGGCGACAACGGGCACGAACTTGCCGTCGCCCGCGGTGCCAAGGTCAAGTAGCAGCTCGGCGTGCGTGCGCGTCGTGCCAAACGCCCTGGCCGGACCGGCCAGCTTGGCCCCTTTGATCAGCACCCGCACCGGCGGGTTGCCGCGGCCGAACGGCTTCATGCTGTCGAGTGCGCGGATGGAGCGCAGGTCAAACTTCGGGCCGGGGTCGGCGGAGCCGGCATCAATCACGGCGTCGACATCGAGGCTCGGCACGAGCATCTCGTCGCTGATGAGCGAGTTGGCGTGAGCGATGAACGCGTCGGCAAAGGCCGCGAGCCGGCCGGCTTCGACGCGCATCCCCGCGGCCATGTCGTGCCCGCCGAACTTCAGCAGGTGCGCAGCGCACGCCTCCAGCCCCGCGTGCAGGCTGAAACCATCGATCGACCGGCCCGACCCGTGCCCCTGCAGTGAGCCGTCGTGCTCGGCCAGTTGCAGCAGGATCACCGGGCGGCAGAACTTCTCCACCAGCCGCGAGCAGCAGATCCCCACAACACCCGCGTGCCAATCGCGGTGGGCGAGCACGATCGCCCGGCGGTCGGTCCCGGTCATCCCCTCGCGCACGGCCATCTCAACCGCCTGCGCCACGATTGCCGTTTCAACGGTGCGGCGCTGCTTGTTCGCCTCTTCTAATTCGTGCGCAATCGTGGCGGCCCGCTCTTCGCTCGCTACCGTGAACAACTCGACCGCGTCGCGGGCGTGGTTCATCCGGCCGCTGGCGTTCAAACGCGGGGCCAGTTTGAAGCCGACATCCCACTCGTCAACCTTTGGGCTCGTCAGACCGGAGGCTTCGCACAGCGCCCGCAAGCCGACAAACGGCGAAGATCGCACGCGCGTCAGTCCAAAGTGAGCGATGATCCGGTTCTCGTCGCCGGCGCCGTCGCCACCCCCGAGGGGCACCACATCCGCGATCGTTCCCAGCGCCGCGAACGAGAGCAATTCCGTGAGCAGCACGCGCGTCGCCTGGTTCGTCCGCCCGCCCTGCGCCCGCGTGCACATCCGCCAGGCCAGTTTGTACGCAACGCCCGCCCCGCACAGCTCGCTGAGGGGGTAGGCCGACCCCGGCCGGCGCGGGTGCACGACCGCGAACGCTTCGGGCAGTTCTGCCTCGGTCGCCGGCGGGTTGTGGTGATCGGTGATGATCAAGTCAACGCCGGCGTCCTTCGCCACGCGCGCCGGCTCCACGGCCGTCACGCCGCAGTCGACCGAGACAATGACCCGCGCGCCAGCCGCGGCCAGCGCAGCAATCGCCGGCCCGTTCAATCCGTACCCCTCGTCGAGCCTGTGGGGCACGTACGTCCGTACATCAGCCGTCACACCCAGCCAACTGGCCAGGTGCATGAGTGTGTGGTAGAGCACGGCCGTCGCCGTGACCCCATCCACGTCGTAATCGCCATAGATCGCAATTGGCTCGGCCGCCCGCAACGCCGCCAGAAGGCGATCGGCCGCACGGTCGATGTCCGGGAGCAATTCCGGCGGATGCAGGTGCATGAGGCTGGGTGCAAGGAACCGCTCGGCCCGCTCGCCCGACGCTACCCCGCGTGCCGCCAGCACGGCATCAACAAGCGAGCAGGCGGCCAAACTGGCCGCGCAGCCTCCACGCAGCCGCCACCGCTCCTTGATCCCCCGACCGAGCGAGCCGGCGTCCTCGCTCGCGACAGCGGGCCCGGCGCTGCGCCCTGGCAATCCGTCGCCGCGATACACTCCGCTGGTCTCGTTCACGCCGATCTCCGTTCCTGCGCCGGGCTCCATCCCGTGCCCCCGAGCATACCACCATGGTCCGCCTCTCGAAGATCTACACCAAGACCGGCGACGACGGCACAACGGGGCTGGGTGACGGCTCCCGCGTCGCCAAAGACTCGATGCGCGTTGAGGCCTACGGAACGGTTGACGAGGCGAACGCGGCCCTCGGCGTCGCCGTGGTGATCGCCGAGCGCGACGGCCCCGCCGGGCCGGCGGCGGACGTCGCCGAGACGCTCCGCTCCATCCAGCACGACCTGTTCGACGCCGGCGCCGATCTCTGCACGCCCGTCGACGCGGCCGAGAAGCCGGGCGCAGCGCTGCGGATCACGCCGGCCCAGACCCTGCGGCTTGAGGAGCTTATCGACCGCTACAACGAGCCGCTCCCTGCGCTCGCCAGCTTTGTGCTCCCGGGAGGGACCGAGCTCGCCGCCGCGTTGCACGTGGCGCGGACCGTCACGCGGCGGGCCGAGCGCCTCGCCGTTACGCTGCTGCGTGATGAGCCCGCGCGGACCGGGCGCGAGGTTGTGCTCTACCTCAACCGCCTGAGCGACCTGCTCTTTGTGCTCGGCCGCGTGGCGAACCGACTCGGCGAGGGCGGCGGCAAGGGCGATGTGCTCTGGGTGCCGGGCCGCAACCGGCCAGCGGGTGAGTAAGTACAAAGCAGTGCAGTCGGGAGGCCGTCGCTCGGCTTACCATGCCCTGCGGGGCGGTACGCCGTTCTGGCGGAACCGCTGAGTACCTTCCCCACAGTCCGCCGGTGCCAGGAAGGGCAGGCCATCAGTGACCACAAAGTTCCTCGACGAATTCCAGCACGAGTTTGAGCAGGAGCAGGCCGGGCGCCTGCGCCGCCGCGTGTTCTGGTATTGCATGGTTTACCTGGCGTTCGCGGTCGCTTTCCTGCCGCTGGTTGTCCTGCTGTACCAGAGCCCGACCGAGAACTGGCGCGACTTCGCAACGTGGTTCCTCTCGCTGCTGACGATCCTCTTCACCGCGGTCTACGCGATCGTTGAGGTGAGGGACGTCAGGTCCACCGACCGCTCGCGCGAGCAGCGGTTGCGGCGCGTCAGCATGTTCATTGCGCTGACCGCGATCGTCGGTTCGGTGACGATCTTCGCCGTCGGTTTGCTGGCCAAGGGCGGCTTCAGCCTGGGGATCCTGGCGTTCTGGCAGGTCTTCTCGATCTTCTTTGCGCACTGCACGGCCTGCCTCTTCCTCCCGTGGACGTGGAAGGAGTCGCTCCGCCCCTTCCTGCCAATGTACATCATCAACGCGGTGGGCATGGGTGCGCTCTGGATCATCAAGAGCGAGGCGTTCGGGCCGCTGTCGGTGCTGTTCATCGCGTTCTACGGGCTGACCAGCGTCTGCGCTGTGTTGCCGGGGATCGGCATCGCCTACTGGCGGCACAACCGCTTCGCGCAGGAGTTCACGCTCAAGGCCGTCGCCGGGCGTTACGGCGAGATGCGCCGCGAACTCACCGGCGCGCAGCGGATCCACGAGCAGCTCTTCCCCAAGCCCGAGGTCAGGGGGGCGGTCCGCTTTGACTACCGCTACCAGCCCATGCGGCTGCTGGGGGGCGACTACCTCTACTCCCGCTTCATCGCCACCGATGACCGCGAAGAGCCCCAGCTGCTCTGCCTGCTGCTGGATGTCACCGGGCACGGCATCCCCGCCGCCCTCACCGTCAACCGGCTCTACGGCGAGATCGAGCGGCTCGTCGCTGAAGACCCCTCGATCGCGCCCACCGGCCTGCTGCGGGCGCTCAACCGGTACTGCTTCCTCACGCTGTCGGACCACTCGATCTTCGTCACCGCCGTCGCGTTCCGGCTAGATCAGGCGAAGGGGCTGCTGCACTACGCCAACGCCGGCCATCCCCCCGCCTACCTCCGCACGTGTGGCGTCGTGCGGGAACTTGAGCCGACGGCGATGGTGCTCGGCGTCGCCAAGGACCTGGATGTAGAAGTCGAGAACGCGACCATCCCCTTCTGCGCCGGCGACACGCTCATCGCCTATACAGACGGCGCGATGGAGTCGCGCGACCGTCAGGGGCGGATGTTCAACACCGACGGCATCAGGGATGCGATGACCTGCTACAAGGAGGGTGATTGCTCCATGTGCCACGAGCTCATCAACGCGGTATCGCGTCACCGCTATGGACCGCTGACCGACGACACCCTCGTCGTTGAGATCGCCTGCCTGGCGAAGGCCGCCGCGGTTGCCGGCGCAGCCGGCACGACCGAGTCGCACGCCAACGGGCACGCACAGCCGCCCGGCGCATCCCCGGTCCGCACGCCGGCCTCGCAGCCTGCGAACACTTCGGCGACATGACCAGCCCACCTTCAACCCAACCGGCCACCATCCCTGTCGCGATCCTCGGACCGACGGGCTACACCGGGCTCGAGCTCATCGAGTGGCTTGTCCGCCACCCGGCGATGAAGGTCGCGTACCTCGCCTCCGCCCGTGAGAAGCAGCCGAACATCGAAGCCGAGTTCCCACGCCTCCGTGGCCAGCTCGCCAGCTCGGTGGCCCAGTGCCGCCCGATCGACCACGATGCCATCGCCCGCGAGTGCAGGCTCGCCTTCCTCTGCCTGCCCCACGATGTGGCGATGGTCCACGCGCCGCAACTCCTCAGTCGGGGCGTGAAGGTCGTTGACCTCTCCGCGGCGTACCGGCTCAAGGACGCGTTGGTCTACGAACGGGCGTACGGCCACCCGCACACCGACTCGGCCGGGCTAGCGCACGCTGTCTACGGCCTGCCGGAAATCGGCGGCGATACCCGCGCCGCCATCGCCAAGGCCAGCCTCGTCGCCAACCCCGGCTGCTATCCAACCGCCGCAGCGCTCGCGGTCCTCCCGCTCCTCCGCGCCGGCCTGATCGACCCAATCGGGATCATCATCAACGCTGCCAGCGGTGTCAGCGGCGCCGGCCGCGACCCCAAGCCAAACACCACCCTCGTCGAGGCCGGTGAGAACTTCTCCGCCTACGGCATCGGCACCCACCGCCACCAACCCGAGATCAACCAGACCCTGAGCCTCAGCCCCCCCGCTCCCAGCGGGGGGGCCGACCGAGGCTCTGCCAGGTCGGGGGGGGAATTCGGCGCCCTCTTCGTCCCGCACCTGCTCCCCATCGAACGCGGCATCCTCGAGACCATCTACGCAACCCCCTCTGCCGCAAGCACCGACACAGCCGCCCTCCAGTCAGCCCTCAAGTCCGCCTACGCGAACGAACCCTTCGTCACCATCCGCGACGAAACCCCAACCCTCCACGACGTCCAGCGCACCAACCGCGTCCACATCAACGCCCGCGTAGTGGGGGGCCACGCGGTGATCGTCGCGGCCATCGACAACCTCGTGAAGGGTGCCAGCGGCCAGGCC
>JAUXUZ010000436.1 GCA_030680655.1 Phycisphaerales bacterium | reverse complement strand
GCCGATCTGACCGGCGCCGACGCCGAGAAGTGGCTCGAGGCCGCGGGGCTGATCTGCAACAAGAACGGCATCCCCAGCGACCCGCGGCCGCCCAAATTCACCAGCGGCGTGCGGCTCGGCTCGCCAGCGACCACCACCCGCGGCTTCGGCACCAGCGAGATGGACGCCGTCGCCGGCCTGATCGACCGCGTCCTCGCCAGCAAGGGCGACCCCGCCGAGACCGAGCGCGTGCGGGCCGACGTCGCCGCCGTGTGCGCCAAGTTCCCCATGCCCGGCTGAACGCCCGAGGGTGAAACCCGCGGAAATCTCAACCGCCCGGCCCACCGGGCCGATAGCAGGGCGATGCCCTCACGGTTCGAAACCGCCGCGCCGACCGTTGCCGCGGCGATCCCGTTCCGTCTTGACGAGCACGGGGTGGTGCAGGTGCTGCTGATCACCAGCCGCGCGGGGGCGTGGATCGTGCCCAAGGGTGGCGTCGAGCGGGGCCAGACCGCCCAGGGCGCAGCGTTGGCGGAGGCGTGGGAAGAGGCGGGGGTTGAAGGGTACATCGTCGGTGAGCGGCTGGGGGTGTGGCACACGACGCGCCGCGGTGAGCCGGCGGTTGCGGATGTCTTTCCGCTGCTCGTTGAGCGGTGCGCTGCCCGCTGGCCCGAAGAGCACTCCCGCAGCCGCCGCTGGGTATCGGTGCGGCAGGCGGTGGAGTTGGTCGAAGTCGCGGAGGTGCGCGGGGCGCTGGAGCGGCTGGCGCGGCGCGTGCGAGCGATGCTCACCGGCAACGCGGCCTGATCGCGCGGCGAACAATGTGCGTTGCATGGCGATCCACGATCACAAGCCGGTGACGCCGCGACGCGATCCGACGTTCTGGTTCTACTTCACCGATTCGCCCGGGCTGCTGGTGGTGGTCGGGCTGCACGTGCTGATCGGGCTGGTGGAGGCGGTGGCGATCTACGGGTACGGGCGCGGCTGCTGGGCGACCGACCCCATCGCGTGGGTCCACGGCCCGCCGCTGGATGTGCCGATCGGGCGCGGCGGCGGGGTGACGTACTTTCAGATCTTCCTCTGCCTGACGACGCTGGTCATCGTCGTTTGGGGGGCGCTGGCCGGCCGGCCGGACTGGCCGCGCTGGCCGCAGGCGGTGCTGGCGGTCATCGCGGCGTTGCTGGTGCCGGTGCACCTGATCGTGCTGTGGTCGCTGCTGTGACAGGGCGGGAATGAAGAACGCCCCGGCGTGCCGGGGCGTTGTGGGTCGTACTTGGATGATGCTGGAAAAGTGGTGGGCGGATCACTCGTCGTCGCGCGGGCGGGGCACCACGGGCACGGGCATGCGGGTGAGCACCTTGTCGATCAGGCCGTACTCGAGCATCTCTTTCTCGTCGAGCCACTTGTTGCGGTCGCAGTCGAGCTTGATCTTCTCGGGCGTCTGGCCGGAGGCCTCCGAGTAGATCTTGTAGAGGCGGTCGCGGAGGCGGAGCATCTCGCGGGCCTCGATCTCCAGGTCCGTCGCCTGCCCCTCCATCACGCCGCCGATGAGGGGCTGGTGCATGAGGTTGCGCGCGTTTGTGAGGGCGTAGCGCTTGCCCTTGGTGCCCGAGCAGGCCATGAGGCTGCCCATGCTCGCCGCCTGGCCGAGCACGTAGGTCGCCACGTCACACTGGACGAACTTCATGGTGTCGATCATCGCCAGGCC
>JAUXUZ010000432.1 GCA_030680655.1 Phycisphaerales bacterium | reverse complement strand
TGAGGTGTCCTTGTACGGGTCGCCGACGGTGTCGCCGACGACTGTCGCGGCGTGCAGGTCGCTGCCCTTGCCACGCCCGGTGCTCTTGTACGCGGGGTCGGTCTCGACGATCTTCTTGGCGTTGTCCCACGCGCCGCCGGCGTTGGCCATGAAGATGGCCTGGAAGAGGCCGAAGAGCGCGGTGGAGACGAGGAAGCCGATGAAGAAGAAGGAGTCGTAGAAGGCGAAGGCGAGGGTAGCGAAGAAGACACCGAGGAAGATGTTGAACATGCCCTTCTGCGCGTAGACCGTGCAGATGTCAACCACCTTCTTGCTGTCCTCGACGCTGGCCCTGGTTGAGCCGTCGAGCTTGATGTTGGCCTTGATGAACTCCACCGCGCGGTAAGCGCCGGTGCTGACGGCCTGGATCGACGCGCCGGTGAACCAGTAGATGATGCAGCCGCCGGCGTTGAGGCCGAGCAGGAAGGGCGGGTGGAGCAGTGACATCTTGGCGATCGCCGCCTGATCGGTCAGGCCGGTGGTGAGGCCGACGATCAGGGCGAAGATCATCGTCGTTGCGCCGACGACGGCGGTTCCGATCAGCACGGGCTTGGCGGTCGCTTTGAACGTGTTGCCGGCGCCGTCGTTCTCTTCCAGGAACTCCTTGCCCTTTTCGAACTGGGGCTTGAAGCCGAACTGCTGCTGGATCTCGTTCTCGATGCCGGGGACGGCCTCGATCTGCGAGAGCTCGAAGACGCTCTGGGCGTTGTCGGTTACCGGGCCGTAGCTGTCAACCGCGATCGTCACGGGGCCCATGCCCAGGAAGCCGAACGCGACGAGTCCGAAGGCGAATACCGCAGGGGCGACCATGATGTTGCCCAGCGTCTGACCGGCCTCGTTGGGGATGCCCGAGACGTACGCGGCGATGCCCATGAGCATCATGATCGCCATGCCGAGCCAGTAGGCCGAGAAGTTGCCGGCGACCAGGCCCGAGAGGATGTTGAGCGATGCGCCGCCCTGCTCGGAGGCCGTGACGACCTCCTTTACGTGACGGGAATGGACGCTGGTGAACCACTTGACCATCTCGGGGATCAAAGCGCCGGCGACGGTGCCGCAGGTGATGATTGTGCTGAGCTTCCACCAGAGAGTGGTGTCACCGTTCATGTCGGGGATGAGCAGGAAGCTGACGATGTAGGTCAACGCGACCGAGATCGCGCTGGTGATGAACACGAGCGAGGTGAGGGGGTGCTCGAAGTTCATCTTGTCGGCGTTGCCGTACTTGGCCTTGGCAATCGCGTTGTTGACGAAGTACGCCGCAGCGCTGGCGAGCACCATGACGATGCGCATCACGAAGATCCAGACCAGCAGCTGCACCTGAACCGACTGTGCCGCCGCGACCCCGTCCGTGCCCAGGCC
>JAUXUZ010000431.1 GCA_030680655.1 Phycisphaerales bacterium | reverse complement strand
TCGACGTGGGCGATGATGGCGACGTTGCGGATGCGTTGGGGGGGGAAGGTGGACATAGGGGAATAGCCAGGTTGCAAATGGCCAAATGGCCAGAGGGGAAAGGAGCAAGGGGGATAAGGGTGGCTCGGGGTTTGGGCCCGTCCACGGAGTAGGGAGAGGGGGTAGGGTTTGTGCGGGGCCTTAGGGGTGCCCGGGAACGGGTCATTCTAGACGCAGGGGTGGCAGAGGGCGCGGTTCACGCCTTGGTTGGTGAGAGTTTCGCGATGGTGGGGGGTGCGGAGCGGTTTCCGTGGCCGCAGGGCCTCTCCGCTACGCTTGGTGGTGAATTGGCCGTGGATGCTGGTGGCGCTGGCGGTGGGGCTGTTGATCGGCGCCGCGGTGGCGCGGCTGATGTACGACCGACAGTCGCGCCGGGTGAGGGACGCCGAAGACCGTGCCCGGCGGGCCGAGCGTTTGGCGGAGCTTGGGGCGATGACCGGCGGTCTGGCCCACGAGATCAAGAACCCCCTCTCGACGATCGGGCTCAACGCGCAGCTGATCGCCGAGGGCGTCGCGGAGATCAAGGGGGGGCCGGGCGACGAGGAGGTCAAGCCGCGGCTCATCAACCGCGTCGGTGCGCTGCGCCGCGAGACCGAGCGTCTGCGCGGCATCCTGCAGGACTTCCTGGAGTACGCCGGCTCAATCCGGCTGGAGAAACGCCCGACGGAGCTCAACGCGGTGGTGGTGGAACTGGTGGACTTTCTGACGCCCGAGGCGGAGCGCGCGGGCGTGCGGCTGCGTGCCGACCTCGGCGGCGGGCAGGGCGGTGGGGGCGTGTCGGCGCCGGTCGATACGCGTCTGCTGAACCAGGCGCTGCTCAACCTGCTGCTCAACGCGATCCAGGCGATCAAGAACACGCCGGGCGCTGACGGAGCGCCCTTCAAGGGTGAGGTCATCCTGCGTACGAGCATCGAGCAGCGTCTGGCGGCAGGCGGCCCAGCAAAGTCGGCCCCTTTGATGGCCGCGGTGCGCGTGATCGACACCGGCCCGGGGATCGCGCCCGAAACGCTGGCGCGGATCTTCCAGCCCTACTTCACGACCAAGAGCGGCGGCACGGGGCTTGGGCTGCCGACGGCCCGCCGGTTGATCGAAGAACACGGCGGCGTGCTGACGGTTGACAGCGCGGTGGGGCGCGGCACAACGTTCACCGCGCTGCTGCCGCTGGCTGAGCCGGTGCCCTGAGGCGTCCACGCCGAGGCCTGAGGCTCTCACGCCAATGGTGGTGAAGTGACCCCGGCGGCGGAGGTGCGCCGCAACAGCTGCACGAAGGCGCCGTCGCGGGCGCTGGTTGGTTCCGCCGGCGGTGACGCGACGGGGACGGTGACCACGCCTTCGCCCAGCGGCTCAAGCCCGCAGGCGGCGCGCGACCACTCCACCTGCTGCTGGTTCTCGCGCGGGTCGAGCGAGCAGGTGGCGTAGACGATCGCGGCGTTGGACGTCGTGGCCAGCAGGCCCGCAGCGCGGGTGATGATCTGCCGCTGAAGGGCGACCAGGTCCTTCACACCCTCAACGGTGTAGCGGTGGCGTGCCTCGGGCCGGCGCCCAAGGACGCCGCTGTTGCTGCAGGGCACATCGAGCAGGATCAGGTCG
>JAUXUZ010000101.1 GCA_030680655.1 Phycisphaerales bacterium | reverse complement strand
AGGTGGAGATCGGCCTGAAGCGCACGCGGTCGCCGTGGGCGAGCAGCGCGGGCCGCTCGCGTTCGGGGTCAAAGACACGCAGCGGTGTGCGCCCGATGAGCCGCCACCCGCCCGGTGTGCCGCCGGGGTAGATGCCCGTCTGCATCCCCGCGATGCCCACGCTGCCGGTGTCGATGCGCGGTCGCGGTGAGGGGAGGCGTGGCGTGGCAAGTTGCTCGGGGAGACCGGTCAGGTAAGGGAAGCCGGGCGTGAAGCCGATGAACGCAACGCGGTAGTCGGCCGCGCTGTGGAGCGCGGTAACTTCTGCGGGTGTGAGGCCGTGCGCCGCGGCGAGGGCCGGCAGATCTGGCCCGTGGCAGGCGTCGTAGCAGACAGGCACTTCGATGAGAGTAGTGTCGCTCAGCGCGGGGAGCTGGTTGGCGGCGCTCAGCGCTGTCTGCACCGCGTGCTCAGCCGCATCGGGCACAAGCGCAAGGGCGTCGAACGCGAGCAGGAGCGTGGTGTACGCTGGGGTGACATCCAGCAGGGCGGGGATGCCCGCCGCGCTCAAGGCGCGTGCGGCGGCCCTGACGCGAAGGCCGGTGGCATCGCAGGGCACGCTGCCCAAGGCCACGCGCATGAAGCGGTCGCCCGCCCACGAGAGGGTTGCACCGCCGGCGGGTGTGTCGCTGCTTGGCACGCTGCGGGCTCCGTTACGGCGGTGAGTCTAATGCAATGGGCCCCGGAGTGCCAGCGGCGGTTCGACGGTACACTCGGCCCTATGGCTCAGGCAATCGTGCTCGGCGCAGGGATGATCGGCAGTGTGATCGCGACAGACCTGGCGGTGCGGTCGCCGCGTCTGGATGTCACCGTCGCGGATTCACGCCCTGGGGCATTGCGGCGGACGGCCGCGAGCGTGAAGGCGGCGGCGGGGGGTGCGGGTGGTGAGATCAAGACCGTTGTCGTCGATCTCGCCGACGCCGCGGCGATCAAGCGATTGGTCGCCGGGGCGGATGTGGTCTGCGGCGCCGTCGCCAGCGGCATCGCCTACTCCGTGCTGCGAGCAGTGATGGAGAGCGGCAAGCTCTACAGCGACATCTCGTTCATGGGTGAGGATGCCGACTCCCTCGACGCGGTTGCGAAGGAACACGGCGGGTGCGCGGTGGTGGATATCGGCGTCGCCCCGGGGATGAGCCACGTGCTGGCGGCCGACTGCCACAGGCGGCTGGCGGCGGCGGGCGTCAAGACCGAGAGCCTGCGGATCTATGTCGGCGGCCTGCCGCGTGTGCGCACGTGGCCCTACCAGTACAAAGCGGCGTTCAGCCCGGCCGATGTGCTGGAGGAGTACACGCGCCCCTCGCGGATCGTCGAGCACGGGAAGATCGTGGTGCGTGAGGCGCTGAGCGAGCCGGAGCTGATGGACTTTGCAGGGGTCGGCACGCTGGAAGCGTTCAACACCGACGGGCTGCGGTCGCTGTCGCGGACGTACCTGGGTGTCGTGCCGCACATGGTGGAGAAGACGCTGCGCTACCCGGGGCACATCGAACAGATGCGGGTGCTGCGGGCGACGGGGCTGATGAGCGAGGAGGCGACGGAGGTGGGGGGCGTGCACATCAAGCCGCGCGAGCTGCTGGCGAAGCTGATGTTCCCGCACTGGCAGTACGCGCCGGGCGAGCAGGACCTCACGGTCATGCGTGTGGTTGGAGAGGGGGGCGGCAAGTCGGCCGCGTGGGATGTGCTGGACATCGGCACGCAAGGGGATGGGGCGGATGGGAAGCAGACGAGCATGGGGCGGACGACGGGCTTCCCGTGCGCGGTGGTGGCCCGGATGCTGCTGGATGGGACGCTCAAGAAGGCGGGGCTCGGCGCCGGTGTGATCAACCCCGAGCGGCTCGGCGAGCACGCGGGCGTGGTCGATGCGCTGGTGGCGGCCCAGGCGGACCAGGGGCGCGGCATCTGCTACCGCCTCGCGTCGAGCTGAGCCGCGAGCTGCTTCACCAGTGTGGCTTTCACCGTGCCCATCTCTGGGGCTGCCCCGAGCACCGCGGCCATGCTCGTCACACGCCGGCCCGCGAGGCCGCACGGCACGATGAGGTCAAAGTGCGACAGGTCGGGGTTGACGTTCAGCGCCAGCCCGTGCATCGAGACCCAGCGCCGGATGCGCACACCCATCGCGGCGATCTTTGAGGGGGACGGGGCAATCGGGAAACGGGAATCGGCAAAAGGCTGAAGGGCAGGAGAGACCTTTGCATCAGACGTTTGCCGTTTGCCGTTTGCCGTTTGCCCCACCCACACGCCCGTTGCGCCCGGCTCGCGCTGG
>JAUXUZ010000421.1 GCA_030680655.1 Phycisphaerales bacterium | reverse complement strand
CGACCGCGACTACATCGTGATGGACCAGGAGAGCAACGAGACCGGCCAGGTCGAGCCGCACGTGGTGATTGTTGACGTCAACACCGGCCGCCCGATGGTCGGCCGCCAGTGGTCAGACGGCCTGCACCAGGCGTGCGAGGCGAAGGAGGGCGTGCCCATCAAACGCGAGACGCAGACGGTGGCGACGATCACGATCCAGAACTTCTTCAAGATGTACAAGCGGCTGTCGGGCATGACCGGCACCGCCGACACCGAGGCGCAGGAGTTTAACGACATCTACAAGCTCGACGTGGTCGCCATCCCCACTAACAAGCCGGTGGTCCGCAAGGACAACGACGACACGGTTTACCTCCGCCAGAAGGACAAGTGGCAGTCGATCGTTGACGAGATCAAGAACCTCCACGACCTGGGACGGCCGGTGCTGGTGGGCACCACCAGCGTTGAACGGAGCGAGATGCTCGCCAAGATGCTGGGCGAACGCCACGGCGTCAAGCACGAGGTGCTCAACGCCAAGCAGCACGACCGCGAGGCCCACATCGTCGAGAACGCCGGCCAGCTCGGCGCCGTCATGATCGCGACCAACATGGCCGGCCGCGGAACCGACATCAAGCTCGGGCGTGTTGACCGCAAAGCGCTGCTCGATCATTGGCTGCGCCGCGGCATCGCCCCGCGCGAGGCCTCAGTTGAGATGACCGACGAGCAGTTGCGTGAAGCGGTCTACCGGAAGGTCGCGCCGACGGAACTGGGCGAAGCAAAGCGTGAGGTCGAGGGCGTCCCCTTCGCCGACCTTGAGCTGAAGCTGCTCCGCCACTGGGCGGAGAAGTACACGCAGCTGTCGGACGGGCAGATCCGCAAGGGGAGCGCCGAAACGCTTCGCAAAGCGCTCGACGAGAGCGGCAAGACAATCCTGCACCGAGTCCGCTGGTTCGCGAGTGTCGAGGACATCGGCGGCCTGCACGTGATCGGCACCGAGCGCCACGAGAGCCGCCGCATCGACAACCAGCTCCGCGGCCGGTCGGGCCGCCAGGGCGACAAGGGCTCGAGCCGCTTCTACGTCAGCCTCGAAGACGACCTGATGAAGTACTTCGGCGGCGAGACCACCCAGCGGGTGCTCGCCAGCATGGGCATGAAGGAAGGGATGCCGATCGAGAGCGGATTCCTCAGCAAACGCCTCGAGGCCGCGCAGCGGAAGGTTGAGGAACGCAACTTCCAGCACCGCAAGCAGATCCTCGACTACGACGAGGTGATGGAGTATCAACGCCGGCGCTTCTACGCCCTGCGTCAGCGTGTGATCGAGGGGCGCGACCTCCGTGGCCTGATCTTCGAGTTCATCGAGGCGGCGACGCGCGAGGCCGTTGACGGGTCGTTCCTCCACGCCAGCTACTCCAGCCACTGCGTCAGCGAGCTGGTGCGGCAGAAGCTCGACATCGTGATCCCCGCCGGGCGCCTCCGCAAAATGGAGCCCGAGGACATGATCGAACGGATCCGCAACGATGCGCTTGCCGACACCAAGAACCTGATCTCTGTCACCCTCGGCGAGTACATGCCGCTGGTGGACGTCGATCCGACCGACCCCACCGCAGGCGGGAGCGGTGCGGAAGGAGCGGAGCCCGGGCGCGCCGTGGACTTCGACGCGTCGGGCCTGATGCGCTGGGCGGCGGACAGGTTCGGCGTCGAGCTCGCGCCGGATGAACTCCGCACCAACAACAGCGCAACCCGCGCGATGGTCGAAGAGCGGCTGCTCCGAGCGGCAGAAGAGAAGATCGATACCACCGACCTGTCGGGGATCATGCCCATCCTTGAGAAGGACTACGGCCTCAACGAGCTCGCCCAGTGGGCGGCCGGAAAGTTCGACGTTCACATCCCCGTCGAAGAACTGAAGAAGGTTGACGCCAACGGCGGTCACGAGGCGGTGATCAAGCTCATCGTCGACAAGGCCAACGCGGCCTATGTCGAGCGTGAGGTCGAGATGCCGGTGCAGATCCGCATGATGATGACGATGCAGCAGGCCCGGCAGAGCCCGCTGGGGGCGCTCACCGAGCTTGTCGGCTGGGCGAACGCCCGCTTCAAGCTCGACTGGAAGCCCGAGTCACTGATGACCATCGGCGGGCCCCAGCAGGTCGCCGCCAAGCTGATGGCCGAGAACCGCAAGTGGGTTGAAGCGGGCGAGTTGGAGAAGGCCGTCAAGGAGGCGCAGGCGCTCAAGACCGACGGCGAGATCGAGGCCTTCCTCCGCGACCGCTTCGGCGCGGAGATGCCCGACACGATGAAGTTCCTCACCGGCCAGGAACGGGCCGACGCCGTTCGCTCAAAGGTGGAAGAGGCCCTTCGGAGCGAGCTGATCCAGTTCGAGCGGATGATCCTCCTGCGGATCCTCGACGAGATCTGGCGTGAGCACCTCTTCGCGATGGACCAGCTGCGCGACACGATCAACTACCGTGCCTACAGCCAGCAGGACCCGCGCATCGAGTACAAGCGCGAGGGCTCGCGCATGTTCACGGAGATGATGGAGAACCTCCGCGAGCGCGTGACCGACCTCATCTTGAAAATGGAAGTCAGCGGCGGGCCACCCCCTGCCGGGCCGGGCCCACGGAGCGGCGGACCCGCGTTCGGGTCCAACATCACCGGTCCCGGGCTGGGTGTTTAGCGGCCCAGTGGTCGTCTGACAGCCCCAGGCGGCCGCAGGGCTGCCAACGGGAACCCCCCCCCTCCCCAGCCCTTTCCAGCCGGCGGCAACCCCTTGCCGCCGGTTGTCGTATGGACTGGCAGCCCATCCTCGTAGCGCACGGGTCAGGTTCCATGCACGCGTCGCCGGGCCGACGGTTCGAGTACCCTAGCTCTTGCCGACAGGAGTCCGACCCATGAGCCCATCGCCGACCAATTCCATCCAGCCCGGCAAGCCAGCCCGCCGCGCGTTTACGCTGCTGGAACTGCTGGTCGTCTTCACGATCATCGCGATCCTGATCGCCGTTGTGCTCATGGTTGGCCAGAAGATCCTCGCCGGCAGCAAGGTGCGGGCGACGCAGAACGTGATGCAGACGCTCGACCAGGCG
>JAUXUZ010000419.1 GCA_030680655.1 Phycisphaerales bacterium | reverse complement strand
TGGTGGGCGTGGGGTGGACCGCGCCGGCCGGTGCACCGGCGGTACGCACGGGCAGCGGAGCGGGGGCAGCCCCGGGCTTCGCACCCGCGACAGGCGCGGACGAAACAGCGGGCTTCACCGCAGGAGCCGGTGCAACGGTCTTGGTTTCAGCTTTGGGGTCCGCTTTGACCTCGACGGGAGCCTTGGGCTTGAAACCGTTGGAGGGAGCGGAAGAGGACGGGGCGGGACGTGAGAACGCCATATGAGCCACCTTTCGATTGCCGGTGCGTGGCTGCGGGGGCGGTGTGGAGGGGCGGGCGGCTTCTTGCGAAGGGCCCGGTTCCACCCGGTCGCAGGCGACCCGGGGACCGGCGAGGGCGGTTGGCTTCAGCACATGCGGAAGCCAGACCTATCAGGGACGCGCCGGGCGTTGGCCTGACCCGATAAGCATATCAAGTCCCGAACAGGCGTCAAGTGTTCGGGTGCTGATTGTGCATAACTTTTCCCAATTCCTTGCGGCGCAAGGACTTACAGTTTCAAAAAACCCGCCCTGATCGCCCCCAAAGGCCCTATCGACGCAGTTTTCCCCACTCCGCGGCCACATCCTCAAGCAGGTCGTGCACGAACCCCTCCGATGCCTGCGAGAGACCCTCGCGCACCGCGTCAAACGGTGAAAACACCGGCTCGCCGGTTTCCTCTGTCGCGAGCCCGACCGATCGCTCCGTCCCGACAGAGGCGCTTGCCCAGGTTACCCGCAGCAGCTCACGCAGGTACTCACCCACCGCCGCACCGATGATCGTCGCGACGACCTCCTCCGGCAGGCGCGCCCGCGGCGGTTCCGCGGCCCACCGCACCAGCAATTCGTCGGCGAGCTCGGGCGTATCCATGCTGAACTCGTCGTCGCGCAGGCCTGCATCGTCGGCGAGTTGAACAAAGGCCGCGAGCGCCTCGTCGATATGGGCCTGTTCGGCGGCGGTGATGGGCTGGCTCTTCACGCTGAAGGATAAGCGCGGTGGCTCTATGCTCTGCACTCTCGAGGAACCCGTACCACCATGGCTACCCCCACCGCCTCCCCCACTCTCGCGCAGCAGGCCGGGCTCTCGCTCAAGGAGCTGACCGACCTCTACCGCATCGACGAGCAGCTGATCCGCTCTGGCGGGGGCAAGGGCGCGGTGGCACGCCAGCACGAGAAGGGGCGGCTCACCGCGCGTGAGCGCGTCGAGCTTCTGGTCGACGGCGCCACACACTCCGACCCGGCGAAGCTCAACGGTGTGCTCCCCGCGGGCGGAACCGCCCGCTTCATGGAGCTTGGGATGTGGGCCGCGTGGGGGATGTACGGCGACCAGGGTGGTGCGCCGGCGGCGGGCGTGATCACCGGCATCGGGCGCGTGTCGGGCACCGACTGCATGATCATCGCCAACGACGCGACGGTGAAGGCCGGCGCGTTCTTCCCGATGACGTGCAAGAAGATCATCCGGGCACAGACGATCGCGATGGCGGCCCGCCTGCCGCTGATCTACCTCGTCGACTCGGCGGGCGTCTTTCTGCCGATGCAGGAGGACGTCTTCCCCGACACCGACGATTTCGGGCGCATCTTCCGCAACAACGCCGTGATCTCGGCCGAGGGCATCCCGCAGATCGCGGCGATCATGGGGTTCTGCGTCGCCGGCGGCGGGTACCTGCCCGTGCTGTGCGACACGCTGCTGATGACCGACGGCTCGGGGCTCTACCTCGCAGGTCCCGCGCTCGTGAAGGCCGCCATCGGGCAGAGCGTGACCGACGAGGACCTGGGCGGAGCAAAGATGCACGCGGCCATCAGCGGCACGATCGACTTCCGTGAGAAGGACGACCCGGCGTGCATCGCGCGGCTGCGATCGCTGATGGGCAAGTATGGGTCCAATAGGTCCTATGAGACCCCTACGACCTATTCGAGCGTGCGACCTGGCAGCGACCTCTTCACCCTCTTCAGCGACAAGCTGGGTGCCCAGTACGACGTCCGCGATCTGATCGCCTGCTTCGTCGATGGGTACCCCCACGCTCCGCGTGGGGAGAGCGAGCCCCACGCGGAGCGTGGGGGTACACGGCCCGACTTCGATGAGTACAAGGCCGAGTACGGCCAATCGATCGTCTGCGGCTACGCCCGCATCGGCGGGCGTGCCTGCGGCATCTGCGCCAACCAGAAGAAGGTGAGCAAGTCGGGGCAGGGCCAGGTGCAGATGGGCGGGGTGATCTACGAAGATTCGGCGGAGAAGGCCGCGCGGTTCATCATGGACTGCAATCAGCGAAAGATTCCGATCGTGTTCATCCACGACACCAGCGGGTTCATGGTGGGCAAGGAGAGCGAGCAGGGGGGCATCATCCGCGCCGGCGCGAAGATGGTCAACGCGATGGCCAACTGCGTGGTGCCCAAGATCGTGCTGATCACCGGCAGCAGCTACGGCGCGGGCAACTACGCCATGTGCGGGCGGGCGTTCGACCAGTTCATCTCGCTGGCGTGGCCCAACGCCCGCTGCGCCGTCATGGGGGCCAACCAGGCCACCGGCGTGCTGGCGATGATCGAAGAGAAGTCACGCGAGCGCAAGGGCGAGGTGATCGACCCCGAGACGCACAAGCAAATCCTCGACGCCGTGCACGCGGGGTACACCGCCCAGGCCGATATCCGCCACGGCGCGGCCCGCGGGTGGGTTGACCGCCTGATCGACCCGGCCGACACCCGCGCGGAACTCGACGCGGCCCTGCGGGCGGCAGAGAACTGGGACTATTCGCGTCCGTTCCGCACCGGCGTTCTGCAGACTTGACGGACCGATAAGCCGCCACCCCCTCGCACGATCACGCATGTCCGACCGGAAATTTCCCCTAAGCGGCCTGAACTTCCGTGGGCCGTCAACATTGGGGTGAATTCGGACGATTTAAGTGCGCGGTCGGCACACCCACTTGCGCCGGACCGCGTCGCCTCATCATGTCGAATCGCCACATCTACAAGCTGACGTCGTTGTCCTCGCCCCGTCGGGCGTGGGAGTCTGCGTTTGTTTCGGGAGGTGCGCTACTGGCCGGCTGCTGGCTTGCGTGCATCGGCTCGCTGTCCGCTGCGGGCGTCAACGCTCAAAGCTCCGAGTATTGGCAGCGGGGGATCCTGGCCGGGTTGATCCCGGCGTTTATCCTCAGCGCCGGGTTCGGGTTGGCGATCTTCCGCGTGCGCCGGCGCGAGGTGCAGAGCGCCCAGAATGTGGAGGACTCGGTCCTCAGCTCCATCCGGAGCGAGGCCCAGCTCACCACGCTTCTTGACAATGCGCCGATCGGTCTGTGCATCACCTCGGTCGACGGCCGGTGTGTCCGGACCAACCGTGCCTATCAGCGGATCAGCGGGCTCACCGGCGAAGAGGCGATGGGCGAGGGGTGGGCAAGGGCCCTGCACGCCGATGACGTCGCCCGCGTCCGCGAAGAGTGGGCCAGCGCGTGCGCCGCAGGGTCGCCCTACCGCAGCGCCGCTCGCTACACGCACGCCGACGGCACCGTCCGCTGGGTGAACATCGACGCCGTGCCGATCGTCCACACCGGCGGCGCGGGCGGGTACGTCGCGGCCATCGTTGATGTGACCGATCAGCAGGAGCACGACGCCTCGCTGCGCCGATCGAATGAGGAGCTGCGTGCCGCCAAGGCGACGCTGCAGAGGCACGCCGATGAGCTGGCCGCCCGGACCCGGCAGCTCGAGGCCGCGGGCCTTGAGGCCGAGCGTGCCAACCACGCCAAGAGCGACTTCCTGGCGAACATGAGCCACGAGATCCGCACGCCGATGACCGCGATCATCGGGTACGGCGACATGCTGCTGGAACCCAGCCAGTCGGCCGCGGACCGCATGGACTGCGTGCAGACGATCCGGCGCAGCGGGCACCACCTGCTGGCGCTGATCAACGACATCCTCGACCTCTCGAAGATCGAGGCCGGGCGCCTGACACCGGAGCTGATCGAGTGCGCACCCGGCAGCATCGTGCAGGAGGTCGCGTCGCTGCTGCGCGGCAAGGCGCTGGAGAAGGGGATCGCCTTCGGCGTCGAATTCGCCTCACCGCTGCCCGACAGGGTGATCACCGACCCGACCCGGCTCAAGCAGGTGCTGACCAACCTGGTCAGCAACGCCATCAAGTTCACCGAGTCTGGCGGCGTGCGGATGGTCGCCCAGATGGTTGACGACGCGGACTGCCCGACCGGCCAGCTGCTGCAGGTCGATGTGATCGACACGGGCATCGGCGTAAAGGCCGAGCACCTGAGCAGGCTCTTTGAGCCGTTCAAACAGGCCGACGACTCGGTAACACGCCGGTTCGGCGGCACGGGCCTTGGTCTTGCGATCTGCAAGAACCTGGCTGAGATCCTCGGCGGCACCGTGACCGTAGAGAGCACGCCCGGCGAGGGGAGCCGTTTCTCGGTCACCGTTGCGGCGGGCGCGGTTGCCGGTTCAACGCTCGTGCACGGCCCGGGCGAGCTGCGCAACATCCGTGCCGCGGGCCCGCTCAACCTCGCCAAAGCGGAGTCGCAGCGCCTGAGCGGGCGCGTGCTGCTGGCCGAGGACGGCATCGACAATCAACGCCTGATCTCCATGCTGCTGCGCCGCGCCGGCGCCGAGGTCGTCGTGACCGACAACGGGGCAGCCGCCGCCGAGGCCGCCACCGCGGCGCTCAAAGACGGGACGCCGTTTGGCCTGATCCTCATGGACATGCAGATGCCGGTGCTCGACGGATACTCGGCGACCAGCCGGCTGCGGTCGGAGGGGTACCAGGGGCCGATCGTTGCGCTGACCGCGCACGCCATGGCCGCCGACCGCGATCGGTGCATCCGTTCCGGGTGCGACGACTACCTCACCAAGCCGGTCGACCGCGTGCTGCTGATCGAGAGCGTGCAAGCGTGGCTCAGCGGCAAGAAGCGCGGCACGACGCGAACCTCGCCGCCTAGCCTCGTGCCGTGCGCGTGATCCAGCTTGATTCAGTCGATTCAACGATGCTCGAGGCCCGCCGGCGGCTGGCCGCTGGTGAACATCCGCCCTTCGTCGTCATTGCGCAAACGCAAACCGGCGGGGTCGGTCGGCTCGGGCGGGCATGGTCGAGCCCGCGGGGTGGCTGGTGGTTCACCGTCGCCGTGATGCTGAACCAAGGGCGCAAGACCGTGCACGACGACACCGCCCTGTGCATCGCCGACTGGGTGCTGACTACGTGCCGGGCCGTCATGGCGGCGCAAATGGGGGTAGAAGCGCCCCAACTGACCATCAAGTGGCCCAACGACGTGATGGCGGGCGATCTCAAACTCGCGGGCGTGCTCATCGAAGTCGTCGGCACTGGCAACGGGCCGGTGGCGCTGGTGGGCGTGGGTGTCAACGCGAACATCGACTCCAAGGACCTTGGAGAGGGTGTGCGTGAACGAGCCACCTCGCTGCGCACGCTGATGAACATGGACGTAGACGCGAAACTGGCCCACGTGAGCCTCACGATGATCGCCGAGCGCATTGGCGAGGCGGTCGCGCCGATCGCGCACCCCGCGGGGCTCGTGGCCGCGATGGTGCGCCCGCACCTGTGGGGCGTTGGACGAACGGTACCGATCACGCTCCCCGACGGCGCACGCGTGCTCGGCCGCATCGACGGAATCACCGACGAGGGGAACCTGCTCGCGACCATCGACGGCGAGCAACGCGTGCTGCGCTCGGTGGATCAGGTCGGGTAAGGGCATCGGTAATCGGTAATCGGTAATCGGTAATCGGTAATCGGTAATCGGTAATCGGTAATCGGTAATCGGTAATCGGTAATCGGTAATCGGTA
>JAUXUZ010000417.1 GCA_030680655.1 Phycisphaerales bacterium | reverse complement strand
CGGTGGGGCCGGTGACGAGGATGATGCCGGTGGGCCTGTCGATGAGGTCGACCAGGGTCGCCTGCATGGGCCGCGACATACCGACCTCGTCGAGGGAGAGCTTGGTCTGGGTCTGGTCGAGCAGGCGCATGACCAGGCGCTCGCCGTAGACGGTGGGGACGGCCGAGAATCGGATGTCGACCTTGCGGGCGCCGACGCGGACGGAGGTGTGCCCGTCCTGGGGGCTGTGCCGGTTGGCGATGTCGAGCTCGGTCATCACCTTGAGGCGGCTGCTGATGGCGGGCGCCAGCTGCAGCGGCGGGCTGAACGCGTCGACGAGCATGCCGTCGATGCGGAAGCGGATGACGAGCTTGGTCTCCATCGGGTGAACGTGGATGTCCGAGGCACGCCGGCGCAGGGCCTCAAAGAGGATCATGTTCACCAGGCGGATGACGGGCGTCTGTCGCGCGAGCTGGAGCAGGTCGGTGCTGCCCTTGACCGAGCCGGCGGCCGACTCGATGGCGCGCTGGTCCAGGGGCATCTCGTCGACGATCTCGGTGACCAGGTCCTGGCGCTGCTCGTAGCCGCGGTTGATGAGGTTGGTGACCGCGCCGCGCGGCGAGAGGATGATGCGGACGGTGGCGCCGAGCTTCTCCTCGAGCATCGAGAAGATGGCGGGCTGGAAGGGCTGGCTGGTGGCGACGGTGACGATCGTTCCTTCGGTGCTGACGCCGGCGACCTGGTGCTGGCGGGCGATCGAGGGCGGGATGATCTCGTAGAAGGGTGCGGAGGAGTCGCTGAGACGCGGCTCGGCCTGGAACGTGAGCCCGGTGCGCACGGCCAGGCGCTGCAGCCCCGTGAACTCGTCGATCGCCAGCATCCCCAGCAGCACATCCCACGGTTCGGTGTCGCTGCCGGGCAGATCGGCGAACGCCTTGAGCTGGTCGGCCTTGGGCGCAAGGTCACCCAGCAGCTGGCCGATGCGCGGCCAGTCACGCGGCGGCGCTTTGGTGATGGCGCCGTTTGCGGGTGCTGCGTTGGTGGAGAATGGTTTGAGTGTGAGCTTGGCCAAGGGGATCAAGAGAAAAGAGAGGGCGGGGGCGAGTTAGTTGGGGGCCTGCGTCGGCTCGGGCACCGGTGCGGCGGCGGGTTCGGAGGGAGGGAGGGCGGAAGGAGGCGGGACGACCGGGACGTGGATGCCCGAGCCGGTGGTTGGGTGGATCTCGATCAGCTCGACGCGCACGGGCGGGAGCTCGCTGTCGTTGCCGGCGCGGCGCGAAGGACCCTCGGAGATGTAGCGGAGGTCGTTGCCGATCGGGTCGCGCATGATGCGCGGAGTGATGAAGACGTAGACGGTGCGCTTGTCGTCGACGTTCGTCGTGCTCTTGAAGGCCTCGCCGATGATGGGAATGTCACCGAGGAAGGGGACCTTGAAGACGGTGGTGCTCTTCTGGCTGAACTCAAGGCCGCCGACGACGATGGTGCTGTCGGAGGGGATGGTGACGGACTTGCTCTTGATGTTGTTGGTGATTTTGGGCGGCGGAACGCCGGCCGAGCCGGCGCCGGTGAAGCTGGAGAGCTCGACCTCGTACTCCATGCTCAGCAGGTCGCCGGTTGAGAGGCGCGGCTTGACGGTGAGCTTGGGGCCGGCCTCGACGTACTGCGCGAACGAGGTGGTGGGCGGCGAGGTGCCGGTGCCGACGGTGGTGGTCGTTGTCGGCTCCTGGTTGATGCTGGTGATTGTGGCCTCTTCGTTGTCGTCAACCAGCAGCTGGGGCGAGGCGACGATGCGCCCCGAGCGGCTCTGAGCCAGGGCGTTGATGATCACCGGCACCTGGTCGCTCTTGATGACAGCGGCGACGATGCCCTGCGAGGCGCCGATGACCGGCGGGGTAAGGATGTTGCCGACGGTGGCGGGGCTGCCGGGGAAGAGCGTGCGGAGCGCGCCGCCGGCGCCGTTGGCGTTGATTAGCTGCGTCTCGACCGAGAGCTGGAAGTCCTCGCGGTTGGTGACGACGATGATCTTGGCGTCGATGTAGACCTGCGGGCGGCGGAGGTCGATCTTGTTGATGAGGCGAGCGAACTGCGGCTGCAGGCGCTGCGGCGCCTTGATGACGACCTGGTTGTTGGAGACGTCGGGCAGGACGTGAACGTCGGCGGTCGCGATGATCGCGTCGTCGCCGCCGCCCTCTTCGCCGGCGCTCGCCGCGAGCGAGGCGCCAACCGAGTTGTTCCGTCGGCCGCCCGTGGTGCCTCCAGCGCCCGGCACCAGCGGCGACTCGCCGCCGGGGACGGTGTTGTTGATCATGCCGCGGATGAGCTCGGACGTCTTGGTGGCGTCAACAAACTTGAGCTTGTAGAACTCGTAGACGACGCGCTCGGACTGGGTGATCTCGCCGAACTCCTTGACGAGCTTGTCGAGCTGAACGTGCTGGTCGTTGGTGCCGTAGTAGATGAAGCCGCGCTGGTCGGCGTCGAGCACGAAGACGGGTCCGCTGGCGGTCTGGTTGTTGCTGCCGAAGCGGTTGTTGGTGTTGGGGAAGCCGTTCTCATCGGGGAAGAACCCGCCGCCGGCGATGCCGGGGTTCTGGGTGTTGCCGCCCCTGGTTGACTGCATGACGGTGACGTCACCCAGGCCGGCACGCTTGCCCTGCTCGGCGAGTGCCTGCGCCGCGGGGCCGACGGCGTACCACTTGGGGATGAGCTGGTTGGGGACGTCGACAACCTCCAGCAGGCGCGTGATCAGCTCGACCTCTTCGGGACGGCCGCGGAGGGTGAGGGCGTTTGACTGCGGGTCGGGGATGATGCGCACGGCGAGGTTTGACGAGTTGACGCCGCTGGCGTTCATCGCGGCGTTGGCCTGGGCCATTGCGTTGGGGTCGTTGGGGTTGAAGCCGGTTGTGCCGCCGGTCGTCCGCTGCACCTGGCCCAGCAACTCGAGCATGCGCTGCTTGGCGATGCTGGCCGAGAGGTGGCGGACCTCAAAGCGTGAGAACTCGAGGTTGATCTGCTCGTTGCTGAGCTGCTCGATGAGGCCCTTCACGGCGCCGATGCGGCGCGGGGTGTCGGTGATCACGAGCACACCCAGGTCGTCGAGGTAGGCGATGTTGGGGAGCACGTTCTGCTGCGGCATGCCGGGTTGGCCGCCGGCGCCCGCGCCGCCCTTGAGGACCTGCGCGATGGCGAGGGAGAGGCCGCTGGGCTTCAGGCCGCGCGTGGGGACGACCTGCGTGGTGGCGAAGTCGCCGCCGGGTGCGCTGCTGCCGACGGTGGACTGGGCGTCGATGACGTAGAAGCCGATCGCTTCTTTCTTGATGTACTGGCCGTTCTGCTCCAGGAGCAGGCTGAGGAAGTCGAGGAGCTTGTCCTCGGGCACGTCGATCGGCGTGAAGAGCTGGATCTTCTTGTCGCGGAGGGCGGCCTCGGTGGAGATGATCTGGATTTTCAAGCGGTCGGCGACAAGGTCAACCAGCAGCCTGACGTCGACCGGCTCGGCGAAGGCGTCAAAGCGGAACCAGCCTTCGGGGGGAGGCGGGTAGTTGGTGTTGACGGCGGCGGGGAGAGGCTCATCACCGGGCGTTTGAGCCGCCGGCGGCTGGCCGGCGCCGGGAGTTGTCGGGGCGGGGGCCGGGTTACCGGCCTTTGGAGGCTGAGCAGCGGCGGCCCTTGGAGCCGGTGCATCCTTGCCGTTTGCCTTGGGCTGGCCGGCCGCGGCCGCCGCCCGCGGCGCTGGTCCGGCGATCCTGGAATCGGGTTTCGGCTGCTCTTTGGACTCCTGCGCCAAGGAGATGCTGGTCAGTGAACCGGCAAAGACCGCGAGGGCCGCGGCCTGAAGAGTGGTATGTGAGAGCGGCATGCGTGAGCCTCCGTGCCCGAAGTCGCGGCGGATTCGCCGTTTCAAAGAGTATTCCAGAGGTGGATCGGCCTGACGCGGGCCGCGGCTGCGAATATTGTGCTGGATGGACGGAGTTGAAGGCAGCAGCGGGCGTGGTTTGAGGGGTGGGCGCCGGGCCCGTGTGGTGAGCCTGCTGCCGAGCGCAACCGAGGGGTTGTGCTCACTCGGCGGGGCTGGGCTGCTGGTCGGTCGGTCGCACGAGTGCGACTTTCCACCGGGGATTGAAGGGGTGCCGGTGCTGACGGGGGCACGGACCGACGCGGGTGGAACGGCGGCGGAGATCGATGCGCAGGTACGTGAGGCGGCCAAGCACGCCCGAGCGGGCGGGGCGCAGTCGCTGTACACCCTGGATGTGGGCCGCCTGAAGGCGTTGCGTCCGGATGTGATCCTGACCCAGGACCTGTGCGCGGTCTGCTCGATCGACGTTGGGACGGTGCGCTCGGCGGCGGCGACCATGGAGCCGCGGCCCGAAGTCGTGAGCTTGAACCCCCAGACCCTGGAGGCCGTGCTCGATGACCTGTACACGATCGGGCGGGCGGTCGGACTGGAGGGTGAGGCGCTGGAGGCGGTCACCCGGCTGCGGGAACGGATGTACGCGGCGGCCGACTACGCGAACCCGTACGCCGCGGGGGTGAGCGTGACGGTGCTGGAGTGGACCGATCCGCTCTTTGTGGGCGGGCACTGGACGCCGCAGCTGGTCGAGCGGGCGGGTGGGAGCCACCCGCTGAACCCGACCGAGCCGGTGGCCGGCGCGGGGGGCGCGATGGG
>JAUXUZ010000416.1 GCA_030680655.1 Phycisphaerales bacterium | reverse complement strand
GGAGGGGAAGGCAAAAGTTCAAATGACAAAGTTCAAAGTTCAAATCTGAGGCAGGAAGGCGCCCTCACCCGGCCTCGCGGACTCGGCCCCCCTCTCCCGCAGCGCCGGGAGAAGGGGGCTAGCGGCGAGCTGCTTGCAGCGCGGCGTGAGCGTCTTGGATGAGGGTAGTGATCTCTTCGTTTGTGCTTGTGGCGAACAGGTCGGTGAGGAGCTTGGTGTGCTGGTCGATGAGGTGGGCGGCCTTGTCGATGGCGGCTGGGCGGTCGGCGGTGGGGAGGAGGTGGATTTCGGCGAGAGCGAACGTCACGGCCTGGAGGTTGATGATGCTGGGGACGGCAGCGCGGAGGCGGTCGCCTTCGGGGGTTTTGGGGAAGGCGATGGAGGCCTGGGCGAAGGTGAGCCAATGGGCGAGGAGAGCGGGCCAGGTGGTGTTGGGGTCGTCGGGCGTCATGATGCTTCGGCCCAGCGGAGGCCGTCGGGGAGGTTTAGCGCGGTGCACTCGAGGTGGAGGACGCGGCGGTTGCCCTTTGGCATGGTGGCTTTAGGCGAGTTGTGGACCGAGAGTGGGGAAATGATGGCCGCGCCTCCGGCGGGGGTGGTGGCTTCGACTGTTTCGTGCGTGGTGGCGAATGCGGCGATCTGGGCCTCGGTGAGGAGGCCGCGGCGATGAGTGGCTCGGAGGACGCGGAGTGGGCCGGCGTCAGCGGGGCAGGGGTCAAGGTGGATGCGGATAACGACGATGGACTCGAGGATGTCGAGCGGGGGCTGGCAGTGGGGCTCGCCGTCTTTGGTGTTCCAGGGGCCGAAGCCTGGCGCGTCGATGCGCTCGGCGACGGCGATGGTCGGGTCCTGATGCCAGGGCACGAGCCAGTTGGTGTCGGGGTTTTTGTTGAAGAGGATGGAGCGGACGACTCGGGCGCGGGGGCCTGCGAGACTGGTGATGACGCTTTTGACCGCGGGATCGTTGGCGAGCGCGGTGAGTCTGGGTTCGCGTTCGAGGACGCGGCGGGCGCCAGGGCGGCGGCGGTCGGGGGGGCCGAGGAGCGGGTCGGCGATCTGGGCGTAGTGGTGAGCGGCCTCGGGTGTGATGAGGCTTTGCAGGACGAGGACGCCGTCGCGTTGGAAGGTGTGGAGGGCGGCTGGGTCCATCGGGGGATGGTATTTCGATGAGGGGAGTTTGGGGTGGTTGGTGTCGCTATGGGTTTGTCTGGCTTCACACCTAGTCGCTGGGCGTCAAGGTGTGGCACCTGGGTAGGCTTCGGCATGGAGATCGATACGTCAGCCATCAGTCGGGCGGAGCGGTACAAGCTGCTCATCGGCGGGATCGTGCCGCGGCCGATCGCGTTTGTGGCGACGGTGGGGGTAGATGGGTCGGTGAACCTCGCCCCGTTCTCGTTCTTCACCGCCATCGGGGCGGATCCGATGATGATGATGTTCTGCCCGGCCAACAAGGAGGACGGCTCGGAGAAGGACACGCTGGCGAACGCCAAGCCGGTGAGCGAGGGTGGGACGGGGGAGTTTGTCGTCAACATTGTGTCGGTGGCTATCGCGGAACAGATGGCGGCCTGCGCAGCGATCCTCCCGTACGGCGAGAGCGAGTTTGCGTTCAGCGGGTTGACGCCCGTGCCGAGCGCGCGGGTGAAGCCGCCCCGTGTGAAGGAGTGTCCCCTGAGCTTTGAGTGCGTGACAACACAGGTAATCCGCACGAACCCGGGGGCGCCGGGGGGCGGGAACGTCGTGATGGGCAGGGTTGTGCGAGTGCACGTGCTGGATGCGGCGATCAACGAGCGGTTGCACCTCGACCCGGTCGCTCTCGACGCGTTGGGCAGAATGGGCGGGCCGCGGGGGTACTGCACGACCCGTGACCGGCTCGAGGTGGCCCGGGGGGACGAGCGGGCGGCCAAGTTCTAGTGACCGCACGTTCGCGCGGTACGGGGTGCGCAAACGGCCATGCCCATCCCCGGGGTCGTACCACGCCAGTTGACTTTCCCGTCGCGGGGGATCGGGCAGGGGAGCTTCGAATCAGAACTTCGCTCTCCTTTGACGTCGCTCACTGTGCATGACGGTGCTCTCTGGGGACGCAGGCGCGGGCAGGTGTCGTCCGTTACGGCGCGGATGCGAGACTGCATCGTAGATGCTCATGTTCGGTCGATCAGGGCGACATTGAGAGCCGCGGTGCGTGAGTGCATGTCTGTCGGCCATAGAGTGTGATGAACTGGATGTGCTTCCGACCTCGGAGCTTTTTCGCATGCACGATTTGCCGCTGCTCACCACCATCGCCGCTGCCTTCGCGGCCGCCTGGGTCCTTGGGCTGATCACCCAGCGCATCGGACTTTCGCCGATCGTGGGGTACCTCCTGGCCGGCGTGGTGATCGGTCCCTACACGCCCGGGTTCGTCGGCGACAGGGATCTGGCCCAGCAGCTCGCGGAGGTCGGCGTCATCTTGATGATGTTCGGGGTTGGGCTTCACTTCCACCTGAAGGACCTCATCGCCGTGAAGGGTGTGGCGGTCCCGGGTGCCATCGGGCAGAGCCTAGTCGCCACGGTCCTTGCGATGGTGGCGTTCCACTTCTTTGGCTGGTCATGGAAGTCTGGGATGGTCATCGGAATGGCGATGGCGGTAGCCAGCACGGTGGTCCTGCTGCGCGTCCTGATGGACAAGGACATGCTGAACACCGTTCACGGTCACGTGGCCGTAGGCTGGCTCATCGTTGAGGACATCTTCACGGTCCTGGCACTGGTGTTTGTGCCGATGATGGCGGCGGATGGGCAGATCCTCGCCGCAGACGGCAACGCGGCTGTGGCCGCGGTCAGCGATTACGGCGGCGGCCTGGCGACTGTCGGCTGGGCCGTGGCCAAGCTCGCGGTGCTGGTGGCGATCGTCCTGTTTGCCGGTTCGCGGATCGTCCCGTGGGTCCTTTCGCAGGTGGCCAAGCTCCGGTCCAGAGAACTGTTCACCCTGACGGTGCTGGTGCTTTCGATTGCGATCGCCGTTGGGTCTTCAGTGGTCTTCGGCGCATCGGTTGCTTTGGGCGCGTTCCTGGCCGGCATGGTCGTGGCGCAGTCGCCCACCAGTCATCAAGCGGCCGCTGACGCTCTGCCCCTGCGGGACGCCTTTGCTGTCCTGTTCTTTGTCGCCGTGGGAATGCTCTTTGATCCGACGTTCCTCCTTGAACAGCCCGGCATGGTTGCCTGCGCCCTGGGCATCATCCTGCTCGCCAAGCCGCTCGCGGCGCTGGTCATCGTCGCGGTCTTGGGCTATCCCGCGCGCACCGCCCTAACCGTGGCCATCGGACTGGCTCAGATCGGCGAGTTCTCCTTCATCCTCGGGCAGGTTGCCTATGAGCACCACATCATCCCCGATGAGGGCCGGCAAGTGCTCGTCGGGGCGGCGATGATCTCCATCACTCTCAACCCACTGCTCTTCGGTTCGCTGGACCGCATCGAGAGGACTATTCAACGGTGGCCAGCGCTGTGGAACGTCCTCAACTCGCGAGCCGAGCGGCGTCGCCGCGCCGTTAACACCCATAGCCAGGCGGCAATCGCCTCGACCGAGAAGCCGATCGCGGTGATCGTCGGGTACGGCCCGGTCGGGCGGGTTGTCGATGCTCTTCTGCGGGACGCGGGCTTCCACACGGTCATCGTGGAGATGAACCTGAAGTCGGTGGAGTCCCTCGTTAAGGCGGGCCGGACGGCCATTTACGGCGACGCAACGCGACCGGAGATCCTCGAGCAAGCAGGCGTCCGGCGCGCGGCGTACCTGGTGGTCACGCTGCCGCACACGGCCGGTCGCGCCGACCTGGTCCACGCCGCGCACAACGTCAACCCCTCCATGAAGATCATCATTCGGGCCCGTTACCTCGCCGAGGGCGATGCGTTGCGCACGGCGGGCAGCACCAGGACCGTCTTCGAGGAAGGCGAAACAGGCATCGGTATGGCCCAGCAGGTCATGGAGCTTCGTGGGATCGACCAGGCCACCATCGCGAGAATGCTCGACGCGATCAGGCACATCTGGAAGATGAAGGCGTAGCCGGGTACACGCTGGTGATATCCGGGTACCGCATGCTCAGCGCCGGGGTCGTGCGAACACTCGTATGGACGGCCCGAACGCCCTTCCACCCGCGACGGGCGCGACAGCCGCCGTTGGCGGGTTCAGACGCCGGACCCGTGGAACCACGAGCGCGGTCGGTTTCACGGGATGCAGCGAGAATCTGACCTCAATTGGAACCCACACCCCGGCCGCGGCCTCTAATAGGGTGTGCACCCGTGCACAAGGAGCATCACATGATGGTCACGAACGCCGGTCCTCAAACTGCGCCGTCCTTCAGTCAGACAAGCCCGATCGCGGAGGTCTCACCGACGCAGGTGCAGACGTGGGTGGAGGCTGGCGAGGCTGTGCTCGTCGATGTACGAGAGCCCGATGAGCACGCCCGCGAGCACATCCGCGGCGCAAGGCTCCTGCCGCTTTCGCGCTTCGCCCCAGCGGATGCGGCGGCCGCTGCCAAAGCGGGACAGCGGATCGTCTTCCATTGCCGGAGCGGCAAGCGATCGGCGGACGCTTGCCGCATGGCCGCTGCGCTCGCGGTGTCAGGCCAGGCCGTGTACACCCTCTCGGGCGGCATCGAAGCGTGGAAGAGCGCGGGCCTGCCGGTCGTTGTCGATTCGCGGGTGTCGGTCATCAGCGTGATGCGGCAGGTGCAACTGGTGATCGGGCTCGGCGTGCTCGCCGGCTCGGCGCTGGCCTGGTTCGTGCATCCCGGGTTTGTCGCGATCCCCGCGTTTTTCGGGGCTGGATTGACGTTCGCGGGCGCATCTGGGACGTGCGCCATGGCCACGCTGATCGCGAAACTGCCTTGGAACAAGTCGTCCGCCGGCGCTGCGTCGTGCAGCACCGGCGGCTGTGTCTGATCTGACAGTCTGTGACATGTGGAGGTTTTCTGATGCAGAACAACGCCGCGGCATTCTATGAGACATGGCCGGCCTCAATGGGCCTGGCCAAGGCCAAGGGGCCGGATATCGGCAAGGCCTTCGGGCCGTTCTTCATGGCCCTGATGAAGGACGGGGGCGAGGGTGGCCTGTCGGCCAAGCACAAGGAACTGATCGCGATGGCGATTGGTGTTGCGCTGCGGTGCGAGTCGTGCATCTACACGCACGTTGAGAAGTGCATCAAGGCCGGCGCAACCCCGAAGGAAGTGATCGACGCGGCCGGTGTCGCGGTGATGATGGGTGGCGGCCCGGTGTACACCTATACGCCGATCGTCGCTGCCGCGCTTGAGCACTTTGAGAAGGTCGGTACCCCGGCCTGATCGGTGGGCGACCGCGACCCTTGGGCGGCTAGGGTCGCTTTGGCGCAGCCGATCGGCCGAGCGGACGCCGGCCGCGTCGGGAGGGCGGCCGGAGTGCGGCGTCACGATCGAGAACCGCCCGCAGGATCGCCCTGCGCAGCGATGCGGGGAGAGGGCCTGTCGCCATCTGAGCGCAGGCGTCCTGCACGAGATCGAACTCGCGGAAGACCGCCCGGCAGCGTGCGCAGATCTCCGCCTGGGGCACAGCGAACCCCGCGTTGGTGCCGCCACGGTCCATCGCTTCCATCTTCGCCTTCAGCAGGTCGATGCAGACTTGCTTCTCGTAGATCGGCGCCGGCGCACGGACGGCGTCGGCCTTCGCGGTCATCGCCTTGCGGAGGGCCAGCCTTGCCCTGTGCAGGCGCGTCTTGACGGTGTTCTCCGCAAGCCCAAGCGCCGCGCCCACATCCCCAACGCGTACACCGAGGACCTCTTTCATCAGCAGGGGCACGCGCAGGTGCTCGGGCAAGCGCGCGATCGCCCGTTGCACTTGATGGAGCGCCTCGTTCCGCTCGGCGGGGTCTACACCGCCCTCAGGAGCCGCGGCGATCTTCATCACCGAGGTCTCGCGCCACGGCAGCAGCTGCGACAACGCGGGAACCCGCTTGTCGGAGCCGCCCTTGCGACGGTGGCGCGGCCTGCAAAGGCGGGAAGCAATCGCGTAGAGCCACGTTCCCGCGTCGGCTTCGCCGTTGAACGTGCTCCATTTCCGCAGCGCCCGCAGGAAGGTCTCCTGCACCATGTCATCCGCGTCGGCGCGGTTGCCGCACAGCCGCAGAGCGAGGGCGTGGAGCCTCGGGCCGTGCGCCTCCAGTAGTGCCGGGATCGCAACGGCCGCGTCGATCCCCGCGGGGATGACGCTGATGGAGTCGGCCGCCCGTTTCCTCTTCTGACGCATCGGGGCGACTGTATCAGCACGCCGAGTTTCCCAACTGCCCCGGCAGGGACGGGCCTGGCCAAACCGTGTCTTCGGTTTGCCGTGCGTGTGCTCGGCATCGATCCCGGACTGCGGCTGACGGGGTACGGGTGCGTCGAGCCATTGCGCACCAAGGGGACAACGCCGAGCGGGGCACGGATCGTGGAAGCGGGGGTGTTCAAGCTGGACGCCAGGACGAGCCTGTCGGACCGGCTTGCGGAGTTGCACACGGACTTGAGCGAGTTGCTAGGGCGCGTGAAGCCTGACCTTGTGGGGGTCGAGCAGCTCTATGCGCACTACGCGCACCCGGCGACAGCGATCGTGATGGGGCACGCGCGGGGTGTGATCCTGCTGGCGATCCGCCGGGCAAACGTGCCGCTGGTTGAGCTGAGGCCCAACGAGGTGAAGAAGGCGTCAACGGGGTACGGGCACGCGGCGAAGGACCAGATGCAGAGGGCGATGCAGTTTGAGTTCGGGCTCAAGGAGATGCCCAAGCCGCCGGATGTGGCCGATGCGCTGGCGATCGCGCTCACGGCGATGCGCAGGGAGGCGGGGGTGGCGAGGCTGCTGCGGGGGAAGTGATGGGTGTGCCGCACTCTGGACACACCCGCGAGTTGAGGCCGCGGAGGTCGTAGAAGCACGTTCCGCACAAGTGACCGATGCGCGGGTCGGCAACGCGGAAGGAGATGCGTGCGACCACGATCGTCCAGGCGACCGCGAGTGCGGCCGATGCGAGGTAGCAGGAGAACCAGTAGTCGTACGGCAGGACCGCCGCGACCAACAACGGCAGGTTGACCGCTGCCGCTCCTGCCCAGACGTGGAACGTTCGGACGTGGTAGCGGACGAGCACGGCGGTCGCGATCCCGAGAATAACGAGCTGAGCGAGGGCGTGGACGAGCGCGTAGAGCAGCGCAGCACTGACGAATGCGGGCGAGCTGTTAACGGCGGCCGAGAGCAGTACCGCAACCAGCTCGATCGCCAGGAGCGTCACGGCGTAGCGCCACAGCACACTCCATTCCCGGCGGGAGGCGGTACGGCGGTCGAACATGCTGCAAGGGTACAGGGATGTGTGGAGGGGAGCGTGTTCGTCGGTTACCCGCCAGCAGCGGGAGGGCGAAAGTCGTTATGCTCCCGGGCATGCAAGACACCATGCAGACTTCACGGCGTGCGTTTGTGGCGGGTGCGGTAGCGGCGGCGGGCGTAGCGGTGGTGGGTGGGTGCGCGTGCAGCCAGAGCGGCCCCGAGAACGCCTGTTTCCCTGCCGATTCGCCGTTTGACCCGGCCACCGCCGGCAGGGCGCGCGGCAACCGCATCGGCGTGTCGAGCTACTCGTTCTGGCGGTTCAAGGACGACAGCAAGGTGCCGGTGGAGGACTGCATCCGCTACGCCGCGGCGATGGGGTTCGACGGAGTCGAGGTGCTGATGATGCAGATGACCCGCGAGGACAACGGCTACATGCAGATGCTCAAGCGGACGGCGCTGCACGAGGGGATTCCGTTGATGGGTTTCTCGATCCACCAGAGCTTCGTGAAGCAGGATGTGGCCGAGCGGCAGAAGAACGTGGACCACACGATCAAGTGCATCCAGATGGCGGGCGCGATGGGCATCCCCACGATGCGGCTCAACACGGGGCGGTGGGGCACAACCAAGAGCTTCGACGACCTGATGGCAAACCGCGGGATTGAGGCGCCGATCCCGGGCGTCAGCGAGGATGAGGCGTTCGGGTGGGTGATCTCGTCGATCGAGAAGTGCCTGCCCGAGGCGGAGAAGCACGGGGTGTGCATGGGGCTGGAGAACCACTGGGGGCTGGGCTTGACGCCGCAGGGGGTGCTGCGGATCGTGGATGCGGTCAACTCGCCGTGGCTTCGGTGCACGAGCGACACGGGATGCTTCCTCGAGGACCCCTATGACCGTCTGGAATTGATGGCGGACAAGACGTGCCTGATCCAGGCGAAGACGTACTACGGAGGGGGCGTGTGGTACACGCTCGACCTGGACTACAAGCGGATCGCCGACATCTTCCGCCGGCACAACTACCGCGGGTGGGTCTCGCTGGAGTATGAAGGGAACGAAGACTGGAAGACGGCGATCCCCAAAAGTCTGGCATTGCTGCGAAGCACGCTGGGAACGGCCTGAGAGGCGTACCGGTCGCGCTGAGCGGATTCAGAACGCGTTGTGCGGTGGGACCTCGTCCTCGGGAGATCGGGCGGGTTCGCCGCTCGTGGCGGTCCGTTCGGCGTCCTTCAACCGCTTGCCGAACTGCTCAACGAGCCTGTGCATGGCCGCGAGCTGTTTCGACAGTTCATCCACATGCGCGGAGAGCGTCTCGTGGCGACGATCGGCGAACATGAGCAGTTCCTCCAGCCGCTCGATGCGCTGGTTGTGCTGGTGCTGCGAGGGATCGGGATGACTTTGTGGTGACATGATTCTGTCCGCCCTGGAGGGTACGCTCACCCACCATGAAAAAGGTCATCTTCGCCGCGGTTGTAGTTGCCTCCGGTGGTGCCGCAACGGCATTGGGCCAGGGTGTTGAACCACTCAGTGCGGCGGCAACCACGGGTTTGACGCTCGACGTGTCGGCCAGCCTGCTGGCGATGGTGCAGCAGCCGGAAACGGCGGCTCCGCCGGCTGCGGCAGCTTCGACCGGCGTGCCGTTTGGTGACTTCAAAAAGGGACAGCCGTACGTCTGGTACCTGTCGGTCGGTGCCGGTTTCGCGGCAGACGGTGATCCCGGCACGCACTCCGACGCGTTCGTCGCCGCCTCTACGTTTATTGGCGAGTGGCTGGAAGTGCAACTGGAGGGGAGCGGGTGGTACTTCGATCAAGAGCCTGACAGCACGTTCGGCGGCGGCATTGCGGTGAACCTGCGATGGCACTTCTGGCACGGCGCATACGGAGGCGGCGAGGGGCACGACTGGACGGCGTACATTGACGCGGGGATCGGCATGATCTTCAGCGGCGACGATGTGCCAAGCGGTGGAACCAGCGTCAACTTCGCTCCCAGGGCAGGTGTGGGGTTCACCGCCCGGCTTGGCGACACAGAAACGAGGCTGGTGGGGGGCGTTCGCTGGCACCACATGAGCAACGCCCGGACCGATGGAGACTCAAACAACCCCGACGTGAACGCCCCCATGTTCTATCTCGGGCTCCAGTGGCCGCTCTAGGGCGGGATACCTGACATCTCGGGGACCTTGCTGGGTGAGCATTCCTTGAACCTGCAGAGGGTTGCGGGCCGATCTACCGGTGCCCTTCGGCACGCTCGGGCACACTATGGCACGCAACAACGTCAACCTGTTCAAGACAAGGGCTTTCTGGGCGACCACCGCCACGGCGGTTCTGGTGGCGGCCGTCGGGCTCGGTGCCGTCGCGGGCTACCAGCGCCTGGCCGACGCCGCGGGCGCCCATCGGGGTTCTCAGGCCCCGCTTTCGGTGAGGTTCAATTGGCCCGTACACGCGACTACGCCGGTTGCTCCGGACGGCTCTCGCAGGTCCTGGCTGCCGCTGAAGGTCCAGCAGGACCTTGCCGATCTCGCTCTGACCCAATTGACCGGCTCGACCACCGACGGCGACGCGCTGTCCCGCACGGCGCTGGCGATGGAGCAGACAGGCTGGTTCGAGTCGATCGAGACGGTGCGGCGGGCGGATGGCAACGCGGTCGAGATCATCGGCCGCTGGCGGACGCCGGTGGCGGTTGTGCGCGTCGATGGGCCGCTGGGCCAGGTTGACCGGCTGATCAGCGCGAAAGCGCAGCTGCTGCCGATCGACTACCCGGCAGGAACAACGGCGATGCGTTACCTGCTTGGTGCAGCACGCCCGGGGCCGAGCCAGTACGGACAAGAGTGGGAGGGTTCGGACGTTCAGGCCGGCCTAAAGTTGCTCGCCTACCTCTACCCAACGCCGGCCTATGGGCAGGTGGCAGGAGTAGACGTCGCTCAGTACGCGTCCGCCCGCAAGCTCGCCATTCTGACCGATACCGGCGCCCGGATCGTCTGGGGCGCTGCGCCGCAGGATTGGGCGCCCAGCGAGCCGAGCCCCGACCAGAAGCTCAAGTGGCTCTTGCACCTGAAGAGCGGCCCGGAGTTTGGGCGTCGGATCGACGCGGGGCGGCCGATGGTTGATGTGACCAGCCCACGCGGGATCATGATCGATCAGTCCAGCGAGGGCATCGGCGCGGCGAGCGGATTCGCAGACGAGCAGGCCGCGGGCGATTCCCGGGCGTCCGGGCCCGCCCAAACGGCCGCCGATCGCCGGCGCGCCGAGCGGCGGTAGCGTGCCAAGAATCCGCGTCGGGGTGCCGGGGTTGTAGAACGCGGGTGGGGTCGGGAAGCGGGTCGGTGCCACAGTGTCCTTGGCGTGACGGGCGTGCACCCGAGCATTGGAGTTGTGCGATGGAAATGGTCACCAAGGCCGAGAAAGAACAGATCGAGAAGCGGCTGAACGAGCTGCTCGGTAATCGCCAGGCAGTCAGTCAGCGGATCGCCGAAGCCCGCGCAATGGGGGACCTTAAGGAAAACGGCGACTACCACGCCGCCCGCGAGCAGCAGGGGATCGAAGAGGCCGAGATCCGTCGCTTGCAGGAGCGGTTGGCAACGGTTTCAGTCGTCGATGCCTCCGCGAAGGAAACGGGCATCGTCTTCCTCGGTGCGACGGTCAAACTCCGTGAAGAAGGGTCCGACGAGGAGGAGCTCTTCCGCCTGGTTGGGGAAGCGACGTCCACCAACAGCGGGGACATCTTCGATGTAACCGCGAACAGT
>JAUXUZ010000415.1 GCA_030680655.1 Phycisphaerales bacterium | reverse complement strand
GACCACGCCGCCGAGTTCGGGCACAAATTGCGCGATCGGTGTGTCGTCGAGCGACGCGCCGGTCTTCACGTTCCGGTCGAGCACGGGGTCGTACCCGCAGGCGAGCAGGAGCGACCGCTGGAAGGCGAGCAACCCAATCTCGACATCGCCGGCGCTGCGCACGGTGCGGAGGAACTGGATCAACGCGGCGAACACGTCCGGGTGAGGGTCGTGGTCGCTGATCATCCGGACGATCAACTCCGCCGCGTAGAGGCCCGCGTGGTAGGCCGGCAGCGATTGCCGCAGGACCGGGAAGTGCTCCAGCAGGTGCCACTCGGTGAGCAGGGCCAGGTCGCTGGCGGGCTTGATGATGATGCCGATCTCGGCCCTGGTGAGCAGCTCGATCCCGCCGCTGAACGGGGCGTTCGGCCGGCGGCTCCCCTTTGCGATCGCGCGGACGAGCCCGTGAGACAGCGTCAGGATCGAGACCGTCTGGCTCGTCTCCGACCAGTCCCACTGACGCACACAGATTGCCTGATCGGGCTCGGCCGGCACGGGCAAGCGTACCGATGCGGCGGGAGCGGCGCGGGTGCCCGGGCACGTCCCGCCGGAAACGGCACTATCCTGTCGGCGTGCACTTTGACCTCATCGATCAGGTAATCGAACGCACCGAGTCGCGGATTGTGACCGTCAAGGCCGTCAGCCGCGCGGAGGAGTACCTCCAGGACCACTTCGCGGGCTTCCCCGTGCTGCCGGGAGTCTTGATGGTAGAAGCGCTGGTGCACGCCGCCCGCCGGCTGGTGCAGCCGAGAGCTGTCGGCGTGAGGCTGGTGTTGGGGAGCGTGCGGGCGATCAAGTACGGGCGGTTCGTGCGTCCGGGCGAGGGGCTGCTGATCGAAGCCGAACTGCTGAAGCACGAGAACGGGGTGTTCGAGTTCAAGGGTGAAGGGAAAGTGCGCGGGATAGACGGAGCGATCATCCCTGACGCGACGGCGGTTTCTGGCCGTTTCTCGCTCCGCCCGTTGAAGCTTCGCGCGGATGTTGGATTGTAGGTTTGCGAAGGCTAACATGGGTGCGGCACGCCTCAAGGCAGGCGGAGTCAGCGCAAGGGCACAAACGATGACACGTGACGAGATCTTCGGCAAGATTCAGACGGTACTGGTTGACGCGCTCGCCGTTGACGCGGAGGAAGTGACGCCAGGGGCATCGCTGGTGCGCGACCTGGGGGCGGAGTCGATCGACTTCCTGGACATCGTGTTCAAGCTTGAGCAGGCGTTCGGCTTCAAGATCGCTCAGGGCGAGCTCTTCCCCGAGAACGTCGCTCAGGACCCGAAGTTCGTCAAGGATGGCAAGGTCACGGCTGAGGGCATCGCCGCCTTGAAGGCAAGGTTGCCGCACGTCGACTTCGCCAAGTTTGAAGCGAACCCGGCGGTCACGAAGGTCGGCGATCTGTTCACCGTCGAGTCGATGGTGACGTTCGTGCAGAACAAGCTCGGTCGGTAAGTGGGCTGCGGGAGACTGTTCGCCCGGCGGTTCAAGCGCCCGGTGCCCCTCCTCCCCCCTCCCCTCCTTCCCAAAGCTTCGCGAGGCTTCTATGCGCTGGATGTGGATCGATCGCGTCGTTGAGCTGATCCCCGGCAAGAAGCTGGTCGCGGTCAAGAACGTCTCGCTCGCCGAGGAGCACCTGCACGATCACTTCGCCGCAGAACCGAAGCAGGGGCTTCCGGCAACGCCGGTGATGCCCGCGTGCTTCATTCTGGAGGGGATGGCTCAGGCGGGCGGCGTGCTGTTCGGACACGCGAACGGGTTCGCGTTCAACGTGGTGCTCGCCAAGATCAACCGCGCCGAGTTCCTCCGTGAGGCCACCGCGGGCTGCACCCTGCGGTACACCGCCGAGATGGAGCGGATGGATGCGGGCGGGGTCGGCGCATCTGTGAAGGGAACGGTGGCGTTGCTGGACCACGCGCGGCCGTCGGAAGGGTTTGTTGCCATCGGTGGCGTGGAGATGATGTTCAGCAACCTCGACAACAGCCGGGGGCAGGCGGGCGTGGTCGGCGTCGATTACCCTTCGGGCAACTTCGTCTTCGGCGAGAGCTTCAAGACGCTGCTCAGGTCGAGCGGGTTCTGAAACTGCGAGCCTAGTGCACCGCGAGCTGCGCCCAGCCGACGGCAACCGGCAGCGCCGAGAGCGCAACCGCGGCCACCGCGACGAACCTGCCAGACCCCGGGCGTCGCTCGGCAAGAAACTCGCAGATGCAGACCACCAGCATCACGCTCGCGTACTTCATCACCAGCAGCCCGCCGGGGCCCGCATGCTGGAGCACCAGGTTGGCGATCCCGTTGGCCTCTCGCCCGCCCAGCTCAAGGATGATGACGGTGGTCAGCAGATCCAGCGTCGCGAGTAGGACGTACCAGAAGTAGAGTGGGCCGAAGGCGAGCGTCCTCCGGGTCAGCGGCAACGCAACGGCTCGCGTGCCTTGTTCATCGAGTGAAGCGAGACGCCGGGCGAGGGCCCGGGGCTGTTCTTCAACACCGCTACGCTCTGGATTCCAGTGCCTCACGTGCTACTCGCTCAAAGAGCCGCTCGGGCGCGGCCTTGCCGGTCCACAGGCGAAACTGCTCAGCCGCCTGCGCTGTGAACATCGCCAGACCGCTGATCGTCGTTCGCCCCTGGTCCTCTGCTTCTGTCAGCAGAGGCGTTCGGAGCGGGTTGTACACCACATCCGCTACGACGCAGCTCGGCGGCAGGTTCCGCAAAACCGACTTGTCGATCGGGAGTCCGTCGGGCGCGGGCCCTCCGCGCATGCCCACCGGGGTGCAGTTGACCAGGGCCCCCAGGTCCTCATCGGCGAGCGCGACCGCGTCGGCCGCGGACACGCCCGGCAGCGCGAGTTCCTCAACAAAGCGGGCGGCGCGGGCAAGGTCGCGGCTGACAATCTTCACTGTCCAACCGTGGGCGGCAAGAGCGGACGCCAGCGCGCGGGCCGTGCCTCCCGTGCCGAGGATCGCGGCGGAGCGCTGTTCAACGCCGTCAAGCAAGGCCGCGGCGGCGGCCGCATCGGTGTTCCGCACGTCGATCCGCACGGCCTCGCCCATGCTGTCGCGGGTAACGGCGAGCGTGTTGGCGGCGCCGCAATGCGCAGAGAGGGCGTCGATGGTCCAGCGGTCGTCACCGTCCAGGACCATCTGCTGCGCAAGGCGGACGAGGTTCTCTTTATGGGGCAGCGTGACCGAGCATCCGCCGAAATCAAGGCGCGGGTGGTCGATGAACTCCAGCAGCGTTGCCTTGAGCGGTTCGTACTCCGGCGCGACCGCGAGCGGGAGGTAGACACCGTCGTGGCCGAC
>JAUXUZ010000412.1 GCA_030680655.1 Phycisphaerales bacterium | reverse complement strand
AGGTGGTAAAGGCGGTGTTGGTGGCCGCGCCGATGGTCGTGACGCCGACGAACTTGTCGGAACCGAAGTCCATCGAGTTGAAGACGACGCCGGAGGTGGTGCCGTACTTGCTTGCGGAGACGCCGGTGGCGTCCTTGACGTTGTTGACGGCGTCGCGGATGGCCGACATGGTGGCACCGCTGACGAGCTGGATGACCCGCACGCCGCGTGGCCCGGCGATCTCGATGCGGACCGAGGAGGGGAGGTGCGTTGCGCCGACGGGGTTGCCCGAGGGGAGGGTGTCGCCGCGGAGGTAGAGACGGCCGGTCTGGGCCGAGGCGATGGTCTCGACGTTGACCTGCAGGCTGGTCCTGTTGGTCATGTTGGCGTTGAGGATCCGCGCCTTGGTGATCGCGGAGGTCCGCAGGCCCGAGATGACGTAGTCGAGCGAGCCGTTGAGGAGCTTGAGCCCGCCGAAGGAGGCCGACTCGCTGATGCGGGTGACCGAGTCGATGGCCGAGTCGATCTGCAGCTGGTTGGCCGCGCGCTCTTCGTCGGAGATCGCGCCGGTGTTGCTGGCCTCAACGACCAGGCCCTTGATCGAGTTGAGCAGTTCGGCTGCTTCGCTCAGGGCGCCCTCAGCGGTAGAGATCACCGATGAGGCCCGCTCGGAGTTTCTGACGGCCTGGTTGAGGCCGGAGATTTCCGATCCGAGGCGGTTGCTGACGATCAGGCCCGCGGGGTCATCGGCGCCGCGGTTGATCCGCAGGCCGGTGCTGAGGCGTTCGAGCCTTGTCTGAAGGTCATCGTTGGCCTTCCGAAGGTTCGATCGGGCGACGAGACTCGGGATGTTGCTGTTGATGCGTGACATGGTGTTGCTCCGCAACGGCGGTTGATCTGGTCGGTTTCGTCAGTTCGAGGTGTTTTGCTGCACAAGAACGCGGGGCGGATACTCCGTTCCCAGCGCTGAACTCGGCTCAGCGCGGTGGTTCCGCCTGACGAGGGGAGAGGGGTACTGAGTCGGTTCCGGTCCGTCCCAGGGGGGGGAGGGGTGTCGCCCGGGTCCGCTCGCGGTCGCGGAGCGGGCCGGGGCTGATGGCGGCTGCGAGGGGTCCGCGGAGGGCCGCGAGGTCGTTCTTGTTGATCTGGCTGGCGCGCTGGTTCTCCGAACGGATGGCCTCGTACACCTCTTTACGGTGGACGGCGATCCGAGCGGGTGCGTTGATGCCGAGTCGGACCTTGTCGCCCCTGATGTCGACGACGGTGATCTCGATGTCGTCGCCGATCATGATGGTCTCGTCACGCTGGCGCGAGAGTACGAGCATGTGGATTCCTTCCGTGGAGTGGGCGTGGAGGCGTTGAAGATCGCGGGGCCGTCCGTGGCCTTCGCGAATGAAGCGGGTGTGCGTTGAGGGGCTGCTGGAGGATGCGGTAGAGAGGGGAGAGGGGCGGGGGGGGGAGGGGCGGATCGCTGCTCAGGCGCTCATGGCGGCCTGGGAGGGGGTGTTGTTGAGGCGGACGAGCGTGTGCCGGGTGGTCCAGCGCTTCTCGGCGAGCACGAACTGCTCGCCGCAGCGGGT
>JAUXUZ010000097.1 GCA_030680655.1 Phycisphaerales bacterium | reverse complement strand
GCCAGACCTGCCCACGCAACAACTGTCGCTCGACACACCCCCCACATCCACCAGCCAACTTCCCCTATCCCCACCCTCACCCTGCGCCAGGTGAGGGCCTTCACTCCCGGGCCCAGCGGGCCAACGCCGTGAACTGAGCGACGTCGACGACTCTTCAGGCCGCTTCAGCGGCCTTGCCCGCTCGTAGGCCACCGCTTCAGCGGTGGTCGTCGACGACGGCCGCGCCCGCTCGTTTCTTTGTCTTGTCAGCCCGTTTCAACGGGCTTCTGGCATCCATGCTTCAGCAGCACGCTCTGTTTCTCAGTTCGCGGCGTTGCCCAGCGGGCCCACCGACATTGCCAGCCGTTTCAACGGCGAATAAGCACCCCGCAAGAAAGCTCCCCCTTCACCAGCCACGCAGGGTGAAGATCTCGACCTTCCACCTACGCCGCTTGCGCCGCGATGCCCCCGCCCCTCTTGCCCATCCACTTCGCGCACACCTCAAGCAGCTTCACCTTATCGATGGGCTTCGTCGCGTAGTCGTCGCAGCCCGCCTCGCAGCACCTGGCATGGTCCTCCGCCATGGCGTGCGCAGTCAGCGCTACGATCGCAAGCGTGCTCCCCCTCGATCGCAGCACGCGCGCCAGCGCATAGCCGTCCATCACGGGCATCTGCATGTCAGTCAGGAGCAGGTCGAAGGGGCGCCCTTGGGCCGCCGCCTTGTCGAGCATCTCGAGCGCGATCTTCCCGTTCTCGGCCACATCCACCTCGGCCCCCGCCTTCTTGAGGTGAAACGCGATAAGCCGCTGATTGTCCGCGCCGTCCTCGACAAGGAGGATGCGACCGGCGAGACACGCCGGCTGCGCAGCCGCCTTGGTCCAGGTGGTGGCCTTCACCGCCTCGAGCCGGTCGATCATCGCGGCCCCCGGGGCCGGCTCGATCGGCAGAATAATCCGGAAGCAAGAGCCCTTCCCGAGCTCCGTACACATCAGCACGACCTCGCCGCCCATCATGTCCGCCAGCCGGCGGCTGATCATCAGCCCCAGGCCAGTGCCGCCGTGCCGACGGGTCACCGTCGCGTCGGCCTGGCCGAACGCCTGGAACAGACGCCCGGCCTGATCGGCCGTCATGCCGGGCCCGCTGTCCTCCACGTCGATCAGCAGCCGCTGCGACGCGCCCTCGCCCGCCACACTCACCGTCGACGTCACGGTCCCCTCTTCGGTGAACTTCACCGCGTTGCCCACCAGGTTCATGAGGATCTGCCGCAGCCGCGTCGGATCGCTCAAGATGCGCTCGGGCACGGCCGTGCCAAACGCAGTGGTTACCCGCAGGCCCTTGCCCGCCGCCCGCGGTCGCATCAGGCTCTCCACCTCGCTCAGAATCCCAACCAGCGGCGTGTCGATGCGTTCCACCGTCATCTGGCCCGCCTCGATCTTCGAGAGGTCGAGGATGTCGTTGATAACCACCAGCAGGTGCTTGCCGGCGTTGCGGATTGTGTCGATGGTCTGGCCACACTGCGCGGAGGTCCCATCGCCGTCCTCAGCGAGCAGGTCGGCGTAACCCAGCACGGCCGTCAGCGGCGTGCGGATCTCGTGGCTCATGTTCGCCAGGAACTCGCTCTTGGCCATGCTCGCCGCTTCGGCGGCATGCCTGGCAACGACGAGCTCCTCGTTGGTCGCCTGCAGCAGCGCCTCGGCCCGCTTGCGCGCGGTGATGTCGGTGCGGATGGAAACGTACTTCTCGATCCGACCGTCGGCCCCCACAAAGG